>CAZYYO010000046.1:0-19497 GCA_964650965.1 uncultured Lachnospiraceae bacterium
GTTTACCGCGGTATGGGATCCATTGCGGCCATGGAAAACGGAAGCAAGGATCGTTACTTCCAGGAAGATGCCAAGAAGCTTGTTCCGGAAGGTGTAGAAGGTCGTGTTGCTTACAAGGGTTCCTTAGAAGATGTTATCTTCCAGTTAATCGGTGGTATTCGTTCCGGTATGGGTTACTGCGGATGTCCTACCATTGAAGATCTTAAGGAAAGAGGCAAATTTGTTAAGATTACTGCTGCTTCCTTAAAAGAAAGTCATCCACATGACATTCATATTACTAAGGAAGCTCCTAACTACAGTACGGACGAGTAATATCGACGGTAGTTGGATATATATTAAATTCTATTGATATAAAAAACTGACAGGGTTTAGCCTGTCAGTTTTTTTATTTCCTTCTTCATTTATTAGACGCACCAATTCATGATTCGTTACAAAAAAAGCTACGTTCATCATTCTTTATACAAAAGAATGTGTCCGTAGCTTATTACAGCATCACACGCTAATCTCTATCCTGCCTATCCCGGAAAATCCCCGCAATAATATCACACACACACCAGATTCCTCCTGCTGCCGTTGCCGCGAAGATTATCTTAACAATGGTAATAATCAGCATGGTTCTAGTAAGGGTGCCTGCGGAAAATGCAAGAAACAATGCATGTACCGGATGTATAAATAGTACCCAGCCACCAACGTATAACGCCAGCACAGTACCTAACAGGCTAAAAAACACTGCAAATAATCTGCATAAACCTTTCTTCATAATGTTATTCTCTCCTCGTCTCAAGTAACATATCAGGTCTTATCCTAATATTTGTTAGAAAATCACCACATATCCTATTAAGCCAGACAATATTCCCAGTACCGCTCCTGCAATTACATCCTTGGGATAATGAACGCCCCCTACGACTCTCATAATCCCTAACAGGGTACCTGTCCCGATCAACAGACAGCCTCCTAAGATACTGGTATGCATTACCGTAACAGCAATCATGAAAATAGAGAAGACATGACGGCTGGGGAAGCTCTTTCCCACGGTTTCCTTGTGAATTAACGGTTCAATATCCAGCTCCTCATAGGGTCTTTTGGAATGATTATATCTACGGTAAATGCTTACCGTAAGAAAGGCTACTGTTGGAACAAGAATTGCCGGATATAGAAATTCCCGATCTGCTATAAAAAGGTAAATCAGATACAAGGGATAAACGCAAATTGTAAGTGCCGCAATACATTTACTGCTAACTCCAATGATACGGGCTCCATATCTGGTTTGCCTTATTCGATTGGTCCATTTGTCATATTGTTGTTTTCTCATAACAAGAAGTATACCTCATTGGTGAAAATTCGTAAAGGCTGCAAGCTATACTCCATTTTGCTCAATATAGGTATCCACGTCCTTTTTGAACTGTTCCCAGGCATCTTCATTCTCCACATAATACTTGGGACAATTCTTGCCGGTGACATCATAGTGGCGAATTACATCCTCTGTGGTCAGCTGAAACTTGCCGCACAGCCAGGCTGTAAGGTGCACCAGCGATGCATATGTATCCTGATTAAATTCTCCTGTGGAATCCTCATGACAGCATTCAATGGAAATGGTATCACTGTTTCGATCATTGGAGGCATAGCTGATTTCTGTGGTGGGAATGCATTGTACGATTTCCCCATCCAGTCCTATGATAAAATGGCTGCTGGCCTTGGTGTCGTGACTGTCCTTTAAGCCTTCAAAATAATCCCTGTTTTGTTTGGCACCTGTTCCCGGGTTGGCTGTATAGTGGATGACAATTCCATTGACCTTGTCTAATGCCAGCTGGGGTCTGGAATACTCATTGGGTGTCAGAAGCTCTACATCCATGGCAGGCTGTTCCTCTACTACCTTCCTAGAGCCGGTAATCAGGTAACCAATTCCTTTGACTGCTAATACAATAAGAGTTGTTGCCCCAATCAGAGCAAGAATTAAAATGATACTTTGCAGCACCATTCTCTGCTTTTGTTTTTTTGTTAATTTTCGTTTTCTTCTTTGTTGCGTCATGAAGCTATTATATACCTTTTCACGAAAAAATGGAACCGCTACTGCGGCTCCATTCCCTCATGCATTTTCTGGAAATTTTCCAGTATAACGTCCTGATTATCGTCCAGTTCCTGTGGTGTTTCCTGTACCTGTGCCTGTTCCTGTTCCTGTGCCGGTAGCATTGCTGTTATCCACACCATTAATATTGGTGTTGCCTGTTCCATTGTTTCCTGTTCCGTTGGTTCCTGCACCGTCATCTACCAGGTCTCCTACGGCATCTCCTGCTCCGTCAACTACATCTCCTGCACCATCTACCACTCCGTCCACAGCATCTCCTGCTGCATCTCCGGCATCATCCATAGCATTTCCCACCGTGTCGTCTCCTGAGGTGGCATCATTATTCATGTTATTTCCTCCATCCTCTGTGACCTTGGTATCATCATTTTTGTTACTATTTCCACATGCTGTTGCAAATGTAAAGACAAAAACCAACAGGCAGCCTATGGTAGCTAATTTCCATTTTCTCATATTGATCATTCCTCACTTTCCATCCTTTTTACATCTCTAGTATCTCCAGCTGATAAGAAAATATAAGAATTCCATGTTGGAAATTTTTTCTTTATTTTTTCATTTTCGGCTGGAATATTAAGGAAGCAAGATAACCAAATACCAGCGCTGAGGAAATACCTACGGCAGAGGCTTTCAAACCTCCCTGGAAGATGCCAAGAAAGCCTGCCTGATCTACCGCCTGCTTCACCCCATCCCACAGAATATAGCCAAAGCCACTTAATGGCACACTGGCACCTGCTCCTGCATATTCTCGAAAGGGTTCATAGATTCCCAATGCTCCTAAGACAGCTCCGGTACATACCAGAAGAACCATGATTCTTCCCGGCAGCATTTTCGTCTTCTCCATAAGAATCTGCACCACTGCACAGATAATTCCACCAATTATAAATGCTTTGATATAATCCATGTTCTAAAATTCATGCTCCAGAACCACTGCATGTGCAATTCCAGGAACATTCTCTCCTTCATTAAAACTTACGGTGGACAGCAACGCCCCCGTAGGAACAAATAATATTTTCTTCCAAATTCCTTTCATCAGCTTAGGCAGGAACAATCCGGCAAGGGTTACCGCCGAACAGCCGCAGCCAGAGCCTCCTGCACAGGTATGCTGCCTGTTTTTATCGAAGATTTCCATACCACAATCCCGATGCACCACTTCAATATCCATATTCTTTTTTCTCAGAAGCTCTAAGAGGATTTCTTTTCCCACCTCTCCCAAATCTCCTGTAATTATGGCGTCATAATCTAAGGGTCTTGCCTGAAAATCCTTCAGGTGATGCTCAATTACATCTGCCGCAGCCGGTGCCATGGCAGCTCCCATATTCTGACTGTCCGCCACTCCGTAGTCTACAATACGCCCTGTAGTAATCCCGGTGATTTTTATGTTGCTTTTCTCTGTTCCAAGAACAAACGCACCACTTCCTGTCACCGTCCAGGTGGAGGACAACGGTCGCTGGTTGGCATACTCTAAGGGAAATCGAAACTGCTTTTCTGCACTGGCGAAATGGCTGGAGGTTACTGCTGCAACACAATTGGCATATCCGGCTGCCACCGTCATTGCTGCCAGTGACAGTGCCAGACCTGCCGTGGAACAGGCTCCATAAAGGCCAAAAATAGGTATTTCATAAGACATCAATCCAAAGCTTGTAGCAATTGTCTGTCCCAGCAAATCCCCTGCAAAGACATATCTTACCTCCTCTTTTGCTACCCCTGCCTTTCCCATGGCTAGATGAAGTGCTTCCTTTTGCAATTCGCTTTCTGATTTTTCCCAGGAATCTGCTCCAAACTTATCATCATCACAAATCATGTCAAAGAGCTCTCCTAAGGGTCCTTCCCCTTCCTTCTTTCCTACCACAGAGGCACTGGATAATACATAACAAGCCTCCGAAAATCGGAGGCTTTGTGTTCCAATCATTTGTCCCATACATTTCCTCTCTTCCTGGCATACAAGATGCATTCTGTTGATAGATAAAGTATGTGCAATTATGATCTGTTTTATTAAGTTTTATTTCTTGGGTTCCTGTCCGGTTTTTCCCCAGGCAAATAATTCCTGCATCTGGGTATCGTAAGGCTCCTGGGTAGGAATATATCGCTGCAGCAGCTTCACAAGATATGCATCTTCATCATTTGCCGGTGCATATTGCGTTAATGCCGCTTCCACCTTTTCTTTTAATTCCGTGGGCTTTGTTTCTCCATTTCCATCCAGCGTGGTCTTAGCAGATAGCAGTCCACTGGCGTAATAGAATTCATAATTTCCTACAATGACAGAACGCTTCATCTGAAGCTTCCTGTCAATGCTTTGAACGGCAAGCAGTTCTACCATTTTTATTTTCCTTCCATTTCCTGGATAAATGCTTCTGTGATTCTGGCTGCCACTGCCACATTATCTGCACAGGTTCGACTGTGATAATACTCTGCAGTTCTAAGTGATGGTGTAGGGTCACTTTTCTTCTCCTGCAGTCCTAATAATTCTCTGCAAATGATAGAGCCAAACACATCCTGGAATTCACCGGCCAATCGCTGAATTCTGGCATAATGCTCCTTCTTCAGATTCATATCCGCCACATCATCATAGCCGTACAAATATCCAATTACCATACACATTCCGGAGACTGCTCCACATACCTCTCGAAGACGTCCAATCCCACCACCGAAGGATGAGGATATACGCATGGCGGTCTTCATATCCATTCCTGTCTTATCGCAAAAGGCACAAAATACTGCCTGTGCACAGTTGTAACCTTGTAGAAACAGTTCTTTCGCTTTCTCTTCATGTTCTCCCATAATTATCGTTCTCCTACCTGTTATTCTATTTGTTTTCTATTTGTTCTTTTTTATCAAGATATTATTGTTTCACGCAGCCTGTGCATCACCTTACAGCTGTGAAAAGACGGAGGAAGACAGGTAATGATCTCCTGTGTCCGGAAGCAGGACTACAATATTTTTTCCCGCATTTTCCGGGCGACGAGCCAGAATCTCGGCAGCATACAGTGCAGCTCCTGATGAAATTCCCACTAAAATTCCTTCTGCTGTTGCAAAAGCCCTCGTGGTGCCTATTGCATCCTCATTGGTAATGGGGAGCACTTCATCAATAATATTTATATCCAGTATTTCAGGAATGAAATTTGCTCCAATCCCCTGAATCTCATGGCTTCCAGATACCCCCTTCGTCAGCATAGGCGAAGATGCCGGTTCCACAGCCACCACCTGAATCAATGGATTCTGTGACTTAAGGTACTCACCAACACCAGAGACGGTTCCTCCTGTTCCCACTCCTGCTATAAAAATATCCACTTGTCCATCCAAATCCCGATAAATCTCAGGTCCTGTGGTTTTCCTATGGGCCATTGGGTTGGATGGATTCACAAATTGGCCAGGAATATAGCTGTTTTTTAATTCACTATGTAATGCTTCGGCTTTTTCTATCGCACCTGCCATCCCCTGATTTCCCGGAGTCAATACCACCTGGGCACCATAGGCCTTCATTAAAGTAATGCGTTCTTTGCTCATGGAATCGGGCATAACAATCATGCACTGGTACCCTCTGGCTGCAGCTATAGCACATAAGCCAATCCCAGTGTTTCCGCTAGTTGGTTCAATAATGACAGTTCCCGGTTTCAGTTTTCCTGTTGCCTCGGCCTCATTGATCATTTCCTGCGCTACACGATCTTTCGCACTTCCTGCAGGATTAAAAGACTCCAGCTTGGCATACACATTTGCATTCACCTGATTGGCTGTTTCCCAGCGATGTACATGCAGCATGGGAGTATTTCCAATGAGCTCCTCCATAGAATCATAAACCTTCATTTTCCGCCTTCTTTCTATAGAATCTGTGCCTTTTACACATTTCCATCTAGTAAATCCTGTAACGTAATCTTTTCTAAATATCCATCGATCATATCATCTAACTTGGTCCACAAAGGCAGAGTGATACATTCCGATGCCCGCTCACATTTTTCCCCTTCTGCATCCAGACACTTTACTGGTGCTAAAGAGCCTTCTGTCAGTTTTAAGATACTTCCAATGGTATATTCTTTTGGCTCTCTAGCAAGCTGATAGCCACCACTCTTTCCTCGTAAACTGGTTAGAAATCCTGCTTTATGAAGGGTTGCAACAATCATTTCCAAATACTTCATGGATATTTGCTGGCGCTGGGCAACTTCCTTTAAAGAAAGAAATCCCTCTCCCTTATGCTCCCCTAAATCCAACATAACCCGAAGTGCATAGCGACCTTTGGTTGATACTCTCATAGTATGCTCCTTTAAACTTATTTTATAATTCCTATCATACCACAGGGTTTTCAATTCTTCCAGCTATGATTTCTGTTAATTCCTGGAGCACGTTATGATAATCCTCAAGTCTGGTTGCTTTATTCAACTGTTTCAGCTGTTTCTTGCAATCTGGAAATAGTTCTTTACAATAATACCATATTTCCTTCATACGAAACATTACATTACGGTCTCCTGAGATAATTTGGGTATAGCCTTGCTCTACCTCTTCCATAAATGCCATGAATCCTTCTAACTTTTCTCTGGTGGTCCAGATGTTTGGCTCAGTGGTTCCCTTTTGAATTTGTTCTGGTAGAAAAGGATTGGCTATAAGTCCTCGTCCCAGCATAACAGCTTGGGTATTGTCTCCAGCTTCCTCCAGAACATGATGATATGTCTCTACATTTACAATATCCCCGTTATAACACAAGGGAATCTGGCAATCTCTGGTATCCTGTGTATATACATCCAGTCTCGCTGTATTCTTGTAGAAATCCTTCTGCACTCTTGGGTGAATAATCAACTCATACACTGGGAATTTCTGATACAGCTTCAGCAATGATTCAAATTCCTGTGGATTTTCTCTGCCCAAACGGGTTTTGATAGAAATCTTCATATCCAGCCTGTCATATATTTCTCCCAAAAACTGCTCCAGCTCCAGGGGATAACTGAGAAATCCTGCCCCTTTCCCCTTGGCTGCCACCGTTTGAGAAGGACACCCCAGATTCAGATTCACCTCCTGGTAGCCAAACTGCTGCAGTTCCTTTGCTGTATGGATAAAATACTGCGCATTATTTGTTAAAATTTGAGGGACTACGGATAGCCCCTCATTATGCTCTGGTAATATATCATTTTTTTCTTTGGGATTCATCCCGCGATTTTGATTGGGCGAGATAAACGGTGTAAAATACTTATCCATCCGGGTGAAATATTTATCATAAGCATTCCGATATACATAGCCGGTAATCCCCTCCATAGGAGCTAAATATAGCTTGGGCTGATTAGTTTCCGCATTCGATACTGATTTCATTAAATACTCCCATAATATCTTCTACTGCCATGGCAGATTTCTCTTCGTTGGATTTATCTAAGATGGCATTTCCCTGATGCATCATGACCAGGCGGTTGCCATACTCCACTGCATAACGGAGATTATGAGTAACCATCATGGTTGTCAGCTTCTTTTCCCTTACAATCTTATCGGTAAGCTCCATAATAATTTCTGCTGTTTTCGGGTCTAAGGCTGCTGTATGCTCATCTAAAATTAACATTTCTATGGGTGTCATAGTAGCCATAAGAAGTGCTACTGCCTGGCGCTGTCCACCAGATAGAGAGCCAACCTTGGTATGCATCTTATCCTCCAGCCCAAGATTCAATGGAAGCAGTAATTCCTTATAATAATCGATTCTATGCTTCTTCACACTTTTGCCCAGATTATAGGATTTTCCCTTATTGTCTGCGATTGCCATATTCTCTAAAATGGTCATACTGCCGCAGGTTCCTTTGGAAGGGTCCTGATACACCCGGCCAATATTGCGATGGCGCAGATAATCCTTCTTATTGGTAATATCTTCTCCGTTAATCAGAATCTGTCCCCGGTCTGTATCAATGCTTCCGCAAATCAGATTCAACAGAGATGTCTTTCCAGAACCATTACTTCCTACAATGGATACAAATTCTCCATCCTGTATAGTAAGACTAAAATCCTCAAACAGGCACATTTCATTTACAGTTCCCGGATTATAGAATTTGTGAATATGCTTTAATTCAATCATGCCTGTCCCTTCTTTCTAGAATTTCCTCTGGAGCGATCTAACTGTGCACTAATTACCAGTATCAGCAAAAACAATACTGCGGTTACCAGCTTTAAGTCCGTCGACTGAAGGCCGAAACGAATTGCCATAGCAACACATGCCTTATATAAAATAGAGCCCAGTACAACACTTAGGGAGAAATTAATTAAATTAATTCTTCCAAATAAACTGGTTCCAATAATAACACTGGCAAGACCAATGACTGCGGTTCCCACACCCATGGAGGCGTCGAAGAATCTCTGCTGTTGTACAAACAAACAGCCACTTAAGGCAACCATACCATTTGCAATTGCCAGGCCTAAGATTTTCACCTTACCTTTATCAATGCCCATGGAAGTAACAATGGTCTCGTTATCTCCTACTGCCTTTAATAAATATCCGGATTTGGTTTTCAAATACCAATCTAAAATCAGCTTCACAGCAATTGCCATAAGAAGTGCGATAATCAGGGTTCCATAGTTAGATAAGCCTCCCGGGAAAATGGCATCTGTAATTTTATTGTTGAAAATATTATCGTTATTATAAATTGGAAGATTTGCCCGTCCTGTAATTCTTAAATTCACAGAATACAATGCAGTCATCATGATAATACTTGCCAGGATATCCCGCACCTTCAGCTTCACATGTATGATTCCCGTAATACAGCCTGCTACTAAGCCTGCCCCAAAGCTAATGGGCAGTGTAAGCAGTGGATTCATTCCTTTGGAAATCAATACAGCGGAAAGTGCAGCTCCCAAAGGGAAGCTGCCATCCACGGTCATATCTGGAAAATCCAAAATCTTATATGTAATATACATTCCAAGGGCCATAATGGAATAAATCAGCCCCTGTTCCAACACACTAATTAATAACGCCATAATCTAACCGCCTAATCTTATAATATTTCTTATTCTACTACAATCTCATCAAACACTTCTGCTGCTGTCTTCACATAATCCGCATCCAGAGTAAGCTTTACAGTATCTGCTGCTAAGGTATTAATATACAGGCTTGGGGCCGCAATTACTTCAAATGGCATCTCGCTTGCCTTCTTTTCACCCTTTAAAATCTTTGCTGCCATCTTACCGGTCTGAATTCCCAGCTGATAATAATCTAATCCCATGGAAGCAACACATCCTGCTTTTACCTGCTCAACCTCAGAACCAAATACGGGAATGCCAGCTTTGTTTGCCTGTTCAATCACTGTCTGTAATGCACTGACTACCGTGTTATCTGTCAGATTGGTAATACAATCTACCTTGGTTACCATATCTGCTGCTGCCATATCCACATCTGCCACTGTGTTGATTCCTGTTTCAACAATTTCAAATCCATAATCACCTGCATATTTCTTATAGCTGGCAATGGTACTAACAGAGTTGGTTTCGCTGGTGGTATAGATAATACCGATTTTCTTTGCCTCTGGCATCATTTTACGAATCATTTCCAACTGTTCCTTCACTGGAAGGGCATCACTGGTTCCGGTAATATTTCCTACCGGATTGCCGTCCTTGTCAGCCAGCTGAGCTTCGATGGGATCGGATACTGCTGTGTAAACCACTGGAATCTCTGTATTCATAGTGGAGTTATATGCACTCATGGCACAAGGCGTTGCAATGGCACAAATTAAGTCCATCTTCTTGGATACATAGTTGTCTGCAATGGTGCTGGCACTTCCTGTATCCGTCTGTGCATTGTCGTATGAAATGGTAAGGTTCTCTCCCTCAACAATTCCTTCTTCCTTTAACCCTTCAATAAATCCCTCTCTGCAATTATCTAAGGAGCCATGCTCTGCAAACTGTGCGATACCAATATTATACTCTGTATCGGATGATTTTGAAGTATTTCCGCAGGCGGTTAATCCTCCCACCATGGTAAGTGCCATTACAAGTGCTGCAATTCTTTTTTTCATTTTCTTTCCCTCCTGATTGGTTTTCATTGTCATTTGAGAAAAGCTGATTTGGTATGAATCGTTGCAATCACAAAGCTTCCGGATGTTTTTAGAACAAAAAAACCGCCCCAGGAAACTTCCTGAGACGGTAATAAATTCATTTATTATCGCGGTACCACTCAAATTGATTGTAAACAATCCACTTTTATCACATACTATCATATGCGTCGGCTGGATAACGGGTCCGAATCCCGTCGCTTCCTACTGTCATTCAGAAACGCCCTCACAAGTCCATTCCTTCATCTTCCCATCACTGCAATTCCACCACCTGCAGCTCTCTTGGCATGTTCCAAAGAAGTACTCCTCTTGCTCATCAGTTTTTCAATAATTCATTTATACACTTTTCTTCTGTGGATGTCAACCCTTTATAAAATTTTTCTTCTACGGCTGTAATCTCCTCATCAAGTGCAAACGCCATTTCCTCAAAAAGCTTCTTTCCCGCAATCTGAAGCACCTTCTCATCAGATGACATTACCTTCTTACCCTGGCGAATACGAATCTGCTTTCGAACATGTACGGTCTTCACTACCCGTGCTAACTCCAATGGTTCAAACATTGCCATATGTTCTTTAAACTTCTCAGCCCGCACACGGTCATTATCTTCCCATATCACTTCCAAATCAGCAATCTGATCCAGGAGTGCTTCAATTTCTTCTCTGGGCTTTACATCACGCACCCGCACCCGAGAATCCTCAACAGGTGTAAACACCTGGCTTCCCTTCTGAAACACCGGTGTCAGCGTATAATACAATTTTTCCGTTCCCTTGCCACTTAATGCCATTTCAACGATTTCTGCCACACGGCATACTCCGCTGTTCTCATGCATTAAATAGTCTCCCACTTGATACTTCTTCATATTACTGCCACCTTATCTACTGACTCATCAACTCTTAACAATTACATTATACGCCTTTTTTCCTATTTTTGTAAGTGTTTTCTAACATCCTTTGGTCTTTGCTTATTTTAAAAGGAATTCCTTGCGAATCCAATTCATCATTCCCTCTGCAATTCCTTCGTTATGCCGCACTCTTTTCTCCATCGCAGCCAGACGATCTGCCGCCATCATTTCATCATAGGATGTTCCCAGCTCCAACACATTTACCAAATCAAATATCATCAGCAGCTGGAGATACGCAATTCCCAGCATGACGATACGAAGGATATGATAATCTTCATATGCCATAAGATAACACTGCTGCAGGTAATAGGAGAAATATGCCCGATATCTTTTGGCAAATTCAGGTCTTTCCCTTAACAGTATGTCCATCTTTTCCTGGAAAAATACACCAGCCTCATAAGATGTAAGATGATTGAAATAATGGTAATAAGCATTTATCATCTCTTTTAGCTGCGGATTTGCTCTCTTTAGGCGAGGGCTGTCAATGGTATAAGCAATAAATTTGTCAATCAATGAAAAGGGATAAAACACCACGGCTCCTGTATTTCCCGATTTTCCTTCCACGGCTCCAATTACTTCTCTCTTTGCCTCCTGTAATTGATTTCTTACAATATGCTGATGGCAGTTGGATACATATTCGTAAATCTGGTCAATGGCATGCTCCATTGTATGAGAATCATCCCACAAATAACACAGGATATCCTCTCGACTCTTTTGTAAGAAATCCAAGAACTCCAAATCATCATTATTCATATCCCACATAGGCTTCTTTGACTCCGTACTGTCGACAAAATCCAAGCGTTCATACTTCCTGCAAAACAATCTTGCCGCCTGGGGACAGGATAATTCCAATGTAATTTCTGTGGTATGGGAAATTTTCAATATTTTTCTTGGATATCCTCTACAAACGAATGGCATATAGTCTATGGTATAATCTTTCTGCAATTCACACAAGCCATCCTTTCCATAGAAAGGACAGGCACCCCACTGACGCTTGAAATAATGCATTTCACGCCCTTTTACACTTTTTCGTAAACGTTGTCCTATTTTACCATCAAGGCTTTGATATTGCTCCATACTTTCCTGATCCACCGGTATTTTCCATCCCCTGCAGCAGGTATCCGGGCACTTTTCTCCCAAGCATTGGAACTGATGATAAACAGAAATCACTTTTGTTGTCATTTGATTGATTCCTTCTTTGCTGATTCGTAATACTATTATTTTAGCAGAAAATACTGTGAAATAGAAATGAATAGGAAAAAAGGCAGTCTCGCGACTGCCTAAAGAAAAAAAGATTACTCAACATTTGACTGTTTAAATACATTGTACTAAACTATATTCATGAAGTAAAGTTCATCTTATTCAAGTATATCATGAAATATGTTCACTTATATAGAAAGGAAGCTCTTATGACACTATTATCCTATGAAATATTTCAGACCGTTATTGACCAGGGAACCTTTGCTAAAGCGGCGTCTGTACTACATCTGACCCCTTCTGCTGTAAGTCACTCTATTTCTGCTATGGAGGCAGAAATTGGTTTTTCCCTTTTTATCCGCAGCAAAAGCGGTGTGCAGTTAACCAATGCAGGTCGACAGGTATATCCATATATTCAAAAAATCGTAACCAGCAACGAAAATCTTATGCAGGCGATTTCAAAAATGAAGGGACTGAATACTGGCTCTGTAAAAATCGGGTGTACCAATACCGTATGTCTCAGTTGGATTCCAGATATTATTCGCACCTTTACCCAAGAGCATCCTCAGATTTCCCTGGAGGTATACCAAGGGTCCTATTCTGACACCATTGACTGGATTCGTACCGGAGTAATTGATATTGGGATTGTCTCCCAGGCTGCATGTGATGGGCTCCCCTTTATCCCTTTATACGAAGATGATTTGATTTGTGTTGTTCCCAGAGGTTATATGCCAGAATACACACAGTTCATCACACCAGATGATTTAAAAAATCAACCCTTTGTGATTCAACAGGAAAGCTGTGACAAGGACATTATGAATTTTCTAAATAAATATCGCTTGTCTGTCCGAGCTAATTGTCATGTACTAGATGACCAGTCCACAATGGCCATGGTGGAATGTGGTGCCGGTATCTCCATTATGCCCAATTTGTTTTTGAAAACGGTGTCCTGTAATGTAGATATTTATCCTATCCAGCCTCACCAAACCAGAACCCTGGGCATTAGCTGCCTAAATATGGATTTTCTGTCTCCGGCCTCTAAGGAAATGATTTCTCATATAAAAAAATATGTAAGTCAGATTTAATCTGCTTACATATTTTTTAAATTCTTTTCTATTACATATGATTTTTTGCTGCCAGCTTAAATACCGTATCGCTTTGTCCAATCACCACAATATGGTCTCCCTCCTGGAATACATATTCTCCGGAAGGCATCTGATCAAAGAAGCTCTTGTTCTTTATGGCAATTACATTAATATTATATTTCTTTCGAATATCTACCTGAATCATTGATTTTCCAATCCATTGCTGGATAACCGGGATTTCAAAGATGGAGTATTCGTCTGTCAATTCCACATAGTCATAAATATTATCTGCTGTAAAGCGCATGGCCAGCTTCTCTGCAATCTCTTTCTCCGGATAAAAGACCTCATCTGCACCAATTTTCTTCAAAAACTCTGCCTGTCTTTGTAATTTTGCCTTGGAGATTACATGCTTTGCACCTAAATCCTTTAATATTGAGGTAATTTCAAGAGAAGCATAGAAATCCTCTCCAATAGCTACAAAGCATTCGTCAAAATTATTTACCCCCATGGATTTTAATACATCCTCGTTGGTACAGTCTCCTGCAATGGCATTGGAAAACTGTATGGACAGTTCCTGGATGACCTCATCACATTTATCTACAATCAGTACTTCATTTCCCAGCTCCTGCATCTTCGATGCCAAGTGTCTTCCCAAAATTCCCATTCCTATAATTAAGATTGATTTCATTTTCTCGTCTCCTCTTTTTTAGACAATGTATTCCATTAGCCAATCAATACCTTCTCTACCGGTCTTCTAATAATCGATTTCTTCTGCTTCTCCCGTAACGCCAGAATCATGGTATAGCCGCCGATTCTTCCTGCATACATCAGGATGATAAGAACCACCCTAGATATGCTGCTTAGCCCTGGGGTGATTCCCAGTGTCAATCCAACGGTAGCCACTGCCGATACAGCCTCAAACCCGGCCTGCACCAACGGCAATTCCTCCACATGACAGATAATAATGGAGCCCACCATTACCAATGCCATATAAATAGCAAAAACAACTGTCGCCTGAGCCATAATTCCTTCCCGAAGAGATTTTCGAAAAATAACCACATCCTGTTCCCCTCTGGTTAATGCAAGAATTGCCAAAATAATAACTGCAATGGTAGTGGTTTTGATTCCTCCCGCTGTAGATGCCGGACTTCCTCCAATAAACATAAGAAGCATCGTTACCATACTTCCTGATTCTGACAGCTGATTCATGGAAATGGAGTTAAATCCTGCCGTCCTTGTACTTACAGACAGAAATAAGGCTGATAAAAAGCGATGTCCTATGCCTTCTCCTAGCATAGCACTTCTGGATTCTAAAACCAGATAGGATAAGGTGCCAGCAACAATCAGAATCAATGTTGTGATTAATACCAGCTTGGTATGTAAGGAATATTCCCTGACACGCAGCTTGTGTTTGGCAATATCATTCCATACCAGGAATCCAATTCCACCGATGATAATCAACAGCATGATTACGCCAAGAACCAAAGGGTCCTGTGCAAAGCCTTCCATAGAGCTGCCTGTAATATCAAAGCCTGCATTGCAAAATGCCGATACCGAATGGAAAATGCTATACCAGATTCCTCTGGAAACACCGTAAATAGGAATAAAGTGCACCGATAAAAGGGCGGCCCCCACAAGTTCAAACAGGATGGTTCCTTTTACAATCTTAATAATTAATGCAACCACACCCTGGAGTTCCAAATTACCGGCACTTTCCTTTAATATTTTACGCTCAGAAATTCCTATTTTCTTCCTTGCTAAGATAAACGCTGTGGCAATCACCGTCATCAAACCAAGGCCGCCTATTTGAATCAGTGCTAGAATGACACATTTACCAAAAAGAGACCAGTAGCCTGCGGTATTGACAACAGCAAGTCCTGTTACGCAGGTTGCTGACGTTGCTGTAAACAGTGCGGTAAGAAAATCCGTAGGTTTTCCTGCCTGGGATGCTATAGGGAGCATCAGTAGCAAACTTCCCACAAGAATCACGCCAAGAAAGCTAATGGCAACAATTCTGGGAGTACTGATGCGATTCAACATTTTTGCTCTCATTTTTTCTACCTCTTTAAACATTCTGTATTATAACACAATGGATAATAAAGTCCACCCTTTTTTCCAAATACATCACAACCAGATTGGTAAATTGTCGGTTGAAGTTTTCCCACACATTCTTTATAATTCTATGGAAGTAAAAACAATAGAAATGGAGATTTAACATATGATAAAAGCTGTACTATTTGACATGGATGGAGTAATCACAGATACCGAGAAATTCTATAATGAGTCCTGGACTCGAGCAATGCATGAATGTGGATATCCCCAATTCACCAGAACCGATGCCCTGATGCTTCGCAGCTGCAATCACCAGGACGGAGAGCGACTGCTGAAAGAACACTTCGGTGACACCATCGATTATAATAAGGTACATAGCTGCTCTAACCGCATTGTAGAAGAAATCATTCAAAGGGAAGGTATTCCATTAAAACCGGGAATTGCAGAAATCCTGGCATATCTAAAATCTCACCACATAAAAAGCGCTGTTGCAACAGCCACCAAATACGAACGTGCCAGTGCCCGTTTAAAGGACATCGGACTGTTTGATCAATTTGATACTGTCATCAGCGCTTCTATGGTTGCTCATGGCAAACCCTATCCTGATGTATATTTATATGCTAGCAAGGCCATTGGCCAGCGACCGGAAGAATGTATTGCCGTAGAGGATTCTCCCAATGGTGTAAAATCTGCCTCTGCTGCCGGCTGCAAGACCATTATGGTTCCAGATTTAACACAGCCGGATCAAGAGCTTCTTCCTTTGCTTTATGGAACAGCCAATACCCTTATGGATCTGATTCCTATGATTGAACAAATGCAAACAAACTAATTTCAGATGGAATGCAGTTCTTTCTTAATCTGATACATTTCTTTATCTGCTTTTCTAATATAGGTTCTAAGATCAATATCATCCTCTGGAAAAGCAGTAACACAGCCTACACTAGCAGACACCTGAAATGGCTGTTTACGTCCCTTTTGCAGGGTGATAATTTTCTCCTTCAGCTGTTTGGTAAATATTTGGAAATCCTCCTTACTTCTACGAAGAACGATAAACTCGTCTCCTCCAAAGCGAAAGACCTTACAATGTTCATTTTGAAAAGACAGCAGGGCATGTCCTATGGTCTGAATGGTATAATCTCCCGTCTCGTGACCGTAGGTATCATTAATCCTCTTTAAATAATCAATATCTACAAAAATAATATCTGTTGGTATCTGATTTTTCTTGTTTTCCTGGAAGAATTTCTCAGCGAATTTCTCCATTCCATGACGATTGTAGGTTCCTGTCAGGGAATCTGTCTCATATAAATGCTCCAGTTTACTGTTCAAAAGCTGATATTTCTTCTTCTCTACTACATTTTCAATGGCACTTCCCATGTTCTTAAGAAACTGGTGAAGCTGTCCATCCGCCATAAGAGGGTCAGCTCCTAAGAAAATGCAATAGCCATAAAGGTGCTCCATATAATGGATTGGGGTATAAATATAGGCATGCCCCTCAATTCTCACCTTATGGTCTACACTATCATCTGCATACAGGAAGCAAACATTGCTGCAATCCCGATAGCTGGTATGGATATATTGTTCCGGATCATCTACATCCGGTGTTAGTGAAATCAAGCATCTGGCGATACCTAAGGTAGTAATCATCTCCCCCACATTGGCCATCACCGTCTCTATTCCTTCTCCTAGGCGAATCTTTTCATCCATCACAGTAAGTAATTTATTAATATAACTGCTGTTTTGTTCCCGCTGGAACATAATACGACGAAATTCCCGATGGTCTCCACATAGCTCCCGCCTACAGCCACAGGTCTCTCCCAAAGCAATATTTGCCTGTTGATATACATGCTGAACTTTTCTTCCATGCTCTATTTGGGTCATAATCATATCGCAGGCCCGATAGGTCATAGACTCTCTGGGTCTTCTTACGGTGGTGAGCCTTGGACTGTAATTTTCTCCCAGGAAATAATTATCAAATCCGGTAACCAGAACCTCTTCCCCCACCATAAGTCCGGCTGCAATCAATCTATCGCACACTCCACTTGCCATATCATCATTGGCACATACAATGGCATCCGGTAATTCCTCTGATGCAAGAAGCTCTTCTACCACATCCATCCCATCCTTATAAGCATAGGACTTGGTATAAATCCATTCCGGGCGAAGCTTAATGTGATTTTCCTCTAATGCTAACAAAAATCCCTGCAATCTGGCATCAGCCTCCACACTTTCTATAGGAGCCCCGATATAACACAGCTTACTAGCGTGATGCTTATGTATCAAATGCTCTACCAGCTTTTTCATATGATACTGCTGGTCTACACCAATGCTGCTAAAGCCTTCCACCTGGTTATCTATCGTTACGCAGGGGATGTCTGCTTTCTTAATCTTATGATATAGGTTATCTCGTACCGATGGCTCGTTGATAGTTGAATCAATTAGTATTGCGCCATCATATTCCTGAAAATCTGGCAAATCAAAGATACGATATTCTCCCCAGTTATCCTTATCTTCAATTCCAATTCTTCCATAGCAGACAAATAAATCAACAATGGCGTCGTGATCTTCTGCCCAGCTTCGAAATCCACCTAAATAATAATGTAAAATCTCTTCATTCCAAAATGTACCAAATGCTGCAATTTTCATATTTTCCCCAATACTTTCCTTGCGTTTGTTTTTCCTCATCATGCCATACCCTTAAGTATCTGCACGATTTAGAAAATCAATATTGTATATTTCCAATCCCTCTTTGGTTGCCCGAAAGCTGATGTCATATCCGCCAAAGGCAAGCTTATATTCTCTCCCCAGAAAATTATCATATCCCGGCCGAGGATCCTGTCGTAAAAGTTCCTCCACTGCCTCTTGTTTTTCTTTTGGTAACATTTCCATACACTCTTTCGTAAAGGTTACTTGGATATTTTTGTCCTGTACCTGGGCAGCAAACCCTTCTCTGGCCATTGGATGACTATCCGCATATACCAGATAAGGCTTAATATCGTAAATAGGGGTTCCATTTAACATATCTGCCCCAGCCACATACAATACCGTTCCTTCTTTTGCCTGAGTATCAATTTTCATCAGTCTTACCGAAGACAATCCAATGTTACTAGGTCGATAAGGCGAGCGTGTGGCAAACACCCCCATACGCTTCTTTCCTCCCAGTCTGGGTGGCTTTACGGTTGCAGACCACGGTTTCTCGTGATTTCTTGAAAACTGCCACAGGACCCAGATATAATCATATTCCTCCAATCCACGAAATGCCTCCGGATGGGAAAATTCTTTTTCAAAAACAATGCGACTAATCACCTGTTCCACCAAACCACTTTGTCTGGGAATACCAAATTTTTCCTGATAGTCATTATATATGTGTGCAATCACACGAAGGTCTTCCATAAATATTTTCCTCATCAAAAGAATAAAACGCAAAACAGCAGTGTTAAAGTATGTACGTAACAAACTTATCCCTGCTGCCTCAAAATTCTGTCTCAATGTTCATCATGTGTTTCAATTGAATGAATGATATCTGTCCTGCCTTATTTTCCTTCGTAGCTTACTACTGAAGCAACATCGTACTGTTTCAGTTTATCTTTTCCCTTTAATCCGGCTAATTCCATTAAGAAGATGATTTTTACCACCTCACCGCCTAACTGCTCTACCAAATGTGCAGCGGCTTCAATGGTTCCTCCGGTAGCAATCAAATCATCTACCAGGACCACCTTCTGTCCTGGGACAATGGCATCCTTATGTATCTCAATGCTTGCTGTACCATATTCTAAATCATAGGTAGCAGATACAGTCTCACAGGGAAGCTTTCCTGCCTTACGAATTGGTACAAATGGCTTATTTAACGCATACGCAATGGGCATTCCAAAAATAAATCCTCTGGATTCTGCTCCGGCTATTACATCAAAATCCACATCCTGAAGCAAATCAATCATAGAATCAATTGCCAGCTTCAAGCCTTCTGCATCCTGTAAAATACTGGTTACATCTCTGAAAATAATACCCGGCTCCGGGAAATCAGGAATACTTCTGATATAATCTTCAACTTTTTTCATCTTATCCTCTTCTTCCTGGTATGAAATAATATGATACCATGTATGTAAAGTTTATATTTTTTCACTCACAAAGAAAATGATACTTCCTAAAAGATAAGTTGTCAAGAAACAGTTGTGTATT
>CAZYYO010000047.1:0-19224 GCA_964650965.1 uncultured Lachnospiraceae bacterium
GTTATTTTTGTGCGCACAACTTCCACCTCCACTTAAATTTCTTTGTGCTTTCTTCCTGCCAAAAATTGGGCATAAAAAAAAGACCTACTTCCATCGCTTAACCACTATAGCATAATAAAAATACTCCGTCAACTTCTTTTTTACGGAATTTCTAAGGTCTGCAAGTACTATAACACAATATTTAGTAGATGACAAACACTATTTTTCGTATTATAATATAAGGGACAAATGGATTTTTGTGCCCCGACGTCACGAAGACGTATTTCATGGAAGAAAGGAGGGGAAGTCACATGGCTAAGATTGACAGCGCCTATAATTATTATCTGACCACCTATGGCAAGGCCACAGGATCTCGGTATGATTCTCACAAGAAAAGTGAATTAAGAAATGTCTATAACTCCATTGTTAAGGCAAATAAAGATGCTCCCCTCTATAAGATTGTCCAGTCCGGGGATGTAGGCGAGTTTGCCATTGATATTAAGGAGAATGCAAGAAATATTCAAAATGTTGTGGCTTCCCTATCTATGGAAGAAGATGGCATTGATGCTGCATTTCGAAAGAAATCTGCTGTCTCCTCCAACGAAGATGCCGTCTCTGTTACTTATATAGATGAAGAGGATGAGCCGAAGGATGATACATTTACCATGGAAGTATCCGCACTGGCTTCTCCACAGATTAATACAGGAAATTATCTGGCAAGCCGGGGAAGGGATTTCGAAGCCGGCAATTATTCCTTCGATCTGGATACCACGAATAATTCCTACGAATTCCAATTCAATGTCAATCCCGGGGACCGCAACCTGGATGTGCAGAATAAAGTAGTACGCCTGATTAATCACTCCGATATCGGTCTGACAGCGCAGCTGCTTACCGATGACAACGGAAGAAATGCTGTGTCTATTGTTTCGAAGAATACCGGTTTAGAAGAAGGAGAAGAATATCTCTTCCACATCCAATCAGGTGCTTCCTGGAATGAGGTGAAGATGCTGGGCATCGACCAGATTACTTCTCCCGCTTCCAATTCTAAGTTTGTATTAAATGGAAAGGAACATTCTTCCTTATCCAATACATTTACCATTAACAAGTCCTTCTCTGTGACTCTGCATGATACGACACCTGAGGGGCAGGCCGCAGAAATCGGATTCAAGACCAACACGGATGCCATTACGGACAATGTTGACAAGCTGGTGGCTTCCTATAACGGAATGGTAGCTGTTGGGCAGAAGTATTCCAGCACCCATCAGAATAACCGTCTGCTCAGCGAAGTCACCTCCATCGGCCGCTCTATGGCTTCTCAGCTTAGCAGCATTGGTATTGACAGTAACGAAAGTGGACAGCTCATCATCAACCATCAACGTCTGGGGGCTGCCGTGTCGGGAGACGACATGAAGCCAAGCTTCCAAACACTGAACCAATTCAAGAACGCCTTGTCCCGCCAGGCGAAAAAGGCTTCCATCAATCCCATGAACTATGTGGATAAGATTATTGTAGAATACAAGAACCCTGGAAGGACCTTCAACACACCATATGTGCCCAGCGCATATTCTGGCATGTTACTGGATGCATCATTGTAGGTGTAGCATCATCTCAGCCATACGTACTTCGTAGCTGTGATACTGCTGCACCTTTTTGCATCCATTTCTGGCAATTTCCTGCCGCTCATCCTCATGATTCATGTAATAATCTGCCTTAACCAGCATATCCTCTTCATTATAAAAAGAGACAAGGTCCACTCCTTCTTGGAAGTACAGCGGAGTCTCCGCCTGGAAATTCGTCAGCAAAAAACCACCAGCTCCCAGAACATCCCACATGCGAAGCGGGATTCCGCTCTTAATATTGGGAATAGTGAAATTCAGATTAATCTTGCTCCGGTTGAATACCTTGGGCATCTGGGTCCAGTATTCTACGCTGCCACGGTATTGAACCCGCAGTAAGTCGCTGGTGTCACTGTTGCTGTAGATGCTCACCTGGTGATTCTTGGACAGTGCAAGCAACGCATGCTTTCTTTGAATCTGGGCAATCTTGAAGCCCAGGGTCGTGGTGGTGAAGATCAGTCCAAGATCAGACAGGGAATCCTCTGATTTCTCCAATTGAAAACGTTCCTCCAGCTGCTCTAACACATCCGGTGTCAGCATACGCTCCACTAGGTTAATTCCATAGAGGTCACTCTGCGCCAGCATCAATGCTTCGAAATATCCCTGGAGATGTTCCAACAGGGATGGTGCAATGCGGTCATAAGAATTGCGTTCGTAGAGACTCCCCACGAAGCTGATATCATTCTGATAGAGTCTCAAATCCGTAGCATCATCTACCATATGCTGTATCCGATGGGTATCTACTGCTAACGGCAGGTAGTAGATATTCTTCACTCCCATCTCTCGAAACTCCCGATAATTCGTCTGGTCGAAGGTGAAGATACGGTTGCAGTCATTGAATACCGACTGGTGATACATGCTAATCAGTGGATTATCACAGCTCCAGGAGACATATCGTACCTGACACGCCTGACACACGTTGGAAATCAGCGCGAAATAATTAACCGAGAATACGAAGTCGTATTCCACATTCTCAATTCTATCCCTCATCATTGCGGCAAATTCAGGATCTACATCATAATTCTCCAGCTTCTGATTGACTTCATCAACCTCATATCCCAGCTTCTGGAAATTCTCTTTGATATCTATATAGTTGTAGGCTTTCCAGCGATACATTAGAATACGCTTCATATTATTCCTCTTATTCATTGTCCAGGATAGACAGAATTGTCTCTGCCCGCATCTTCCAGGTGTGATGCTGCAATGCAGCTTCTCTTCCAGCTCCTGCCATCATCTGACGTCTGTCATCGTTCTGTAATAGCTTACTGACAATATCCGGTAATTCCGTAATCCGTTCTAATTCGAATAGCTCAATATTTCCGTGATTGATCAGGGTCTCTTGTAAATATACGGATGAATCGCTTACAACGGCAGCTTCACTTAGCATACCATTATAGATTCGGTCATGACATCCATCCTTGAACCAGGTCAGCGTATTTAAGACCACCTTGGAGCGAAGCATATAATCCAACACCTCTGGAGCATCTACTTTACCTTCGAAGATAAAGTTCTCATTATTGGTCCAGTCACATTTCTCCCAGCCAATCCCTAAGACATGCACCGGAATTCCACTCTCTACCAGAATTCGCACTGCCTGTTCCCGGAAGAAGGATACTGCGAAGCCATCTAAGAAGCGGAAGGCATGGATATACTGTCCCAGCTCCTCTTCGGTAAATGTAACCTGGAGATTTCCAAGTTCCTGTTCTATGGCTGCTTCCGTAGTCGTGTTCGGATGATGAATCAATGTATTCAATACATTATTAGACAGTTCTATACCATCGAACTCATGGAATTGTCCAAAATCTGGTATCAACTGTTCTATAAGGAATCTGGACAGGTTGCCAGCGTAGAGGACCTGAATATCCCGTTCTCTCCCTTGGAGTGCTACTGTACCCAGATGCTTCTTCAGTTCATTCCCGCAACCGCCGTGAGGCAGGAATTCCACTTGCCGAATATCCGGGAAGAACCGGCGGATATAGTCCACATGGTTCCTGTCAATACAGCATACAATAGAGTTCTTAGGCGCATTCTCTAATGGCTTCTTATAATGGAATGGATGATCCATAAGAATGTTCACATAGGGAATATCAAGGGCATCCCACAGGTTGCCCCCCTGCTCTTCTCCAAGATTATAGGCAAGGTTATTAAATGTAATAACCCCGTCAATTCCATTCACCTTAAGTGCAATCAGTTGCTTAATGTCCTCGTCCATAGACTCCATATGAAGCACGTGACAACGATGTCCCATCCTGGTGAATTCTGTAATCAATTCATTTGAAAAGAGATCCATGGTATCATAGATCCCTTCAGTAAAAATAAAACATTTCGACATGCTATTGTTCCTTCTTAGCCTCTAGCTCCACGGCTCTGGCAAATTCCTGCTTCGCCTCTTCTTCTCTTCCATTCTCCATGTACACCTTGCCCAGCATGGTACAGTATTCCGGGTTCTGGGAAAACTCTTCATACACCGCTTCTAACATCAATGCTTTCTTCCCCTGGTCGGAGTTCAACAGCGCATAACCGAAGGATTCCACCATATCGGCTACGTAGGGCTGGCTTACGTCTAATGCGAAGGACAGACCCACCTCGAAGTATTCCGCCGCGGTCTCGTCCTCTCCCATATCATAGTATGCCCTGCCAATCTGGTATAAGAGCTTACCGCCTTCTTCCTGCACTGTGTGGGAGGCTTCGTATAAGTCTTCCCCCTGGTGCTTACTGGTGAATGCCTCTAGTTGCTGTTCTAAATTATCAATCTCATCCCATACGGGGGAGGGTTCCTGGTATGTCATCTCTTTTCCTGCTTTCTTGTTATAATATGAATGTTGGTAGTTCTAATCGTTCTTCGCCAGCATTGTATTCAATGAATGGATGCTTTATATTTATTATTGTCTTTCAAGGTAATCCATAAAGTCTTTCGTTTGTTCAACAAACTTCTCCTGCTCACTCCTGATTTGAATCCTATAATTGCCGAAGTCATGACTTTTTTCTATATAGTTTTCAAAAATTTCTTTTATCAATATAATAATTTCTTCCTGTTGCTTTTGGGGATTTTCAAACTTGTATTTATCTAAAATAGGTACATCCTGTATATACGAAGCACTCCCCTTCCTGTTCGTTATTACACAAGCACCACTAATAGCTGCTTCTCTGGGAATTCTGTCTTTACCAGGGTGTTCTCCAAAGTCCACGTACACTTTAGCATACTTCAGCACTGCCGAGACCTTCTCCGGTGGCATATCGATTATGGGAACCCATTTCACTTCCGGATGAGACCTAATGATCGGTTCTAAAATATCAAACCCTTTTCTTGGATTGAAAGCAACCCAATCCTGTTTCAAATCTGCTGGTATCTCCTGTTGCGCGAGAAAGGTATTACTAATGTAATCCGATAGTGGCATGATGTTGGCGGAATCTACTCCAATTATTTTTTCAACATAATTTCTTGCATACTCAGATTGAGTCAGATGGAGTAAACGCCTGTCTCGTAGCAGATTATATCGTTTATCCCTCATATTTATATCATCTACACTTGTATTCTGTGACTTCATAAAGTTGTTTACACTCATCCACCAGAATACCTTTTTACAGTTTAAATCACACTGCTCCAATATGCTATATGTCGTTTCAGGGACAACCAAAACATTTTGCCACAACCCAATCATTTCAGACCGCCATTCGCTTTTAACCTTATATTTCGTATAGACCTCCGGGGTATCTGCTTGGACAAACCTTCCCCAATCATCATAATAACACAAGGCAGCATCATAACCCATTAGTCCAAGAACAAATACAAACTGGTGGCATAATTCAGGTCCCCCCGAAGTTAAATCTTTTGGTGCTGCAACATATATTGTTCCATTAAACATCTCAACCCTTCCCCTTATTGTTAGAATTCGTTTTACAACTTTAACTATAGTACATTACATACAAAGCTTCGCTGTTTTCTTCATTATATCAGTGAAGAAGGAAATTAACCACACCTTCTATCAAGGAATTCCAACTAATCTTTTTCTTTTTTTATCCGATATAGTAATAAATGGACTTTGGGGGACAAGACAATATGGATACAAATTTGTTTACAGAAGACGAAGAAATTGCAAAATTAAAAAAAGACATTGTTACGCTTACCAGTTGTGTGAACGAGATGGCCAAAATATTAGCGACAATGGAATCTCAATGTAATAACAACTCATATACCAACAATTTTCTTATAAGTAATATTAACAACTTAACTTATGAGGTAAATGATCCCAGACCGAAATCCACACAGCTTTTCTATCCTAATATTCTTGGCTTCGAAGATACTGTCAAGGAGATCATATGTAACCATAAATCTATTTCCCGATTTGGTGATGGAGAATTTTCTTTAATGGAAAATGTCCAACGACAACCATTCCAAGAACAAAATGATTTATTATCTCTTCGTTTAAAAGAGGTTATAGCTTCTAATCTTGACAATCTTTTGATTGGAATCCCCGACCATTATGGCAGTTTAACAGAATATACGGCTGAAGCCGCATTTGGTATCCGAAATTATCTTACAAGAGAAACCCGTATGCAGAATTATAAATATTTTTCTTCCGAAAAAACATACTATAATTCCTATTTCTCAAGACCATATGTAATATATGCCGATTCCCAGTGGAATGCTGCCAAGCGATTTAATAAAATCAAATCGATTTGGGAGAACCGTGATGTAATCATTGTAGAAGGTGCCCATTCAAGATGCGGTGTAAATAATGACCTATTATCCAATGTGAAATCCATCCGGCGCATCTTAGCACCTGCAACAAGTTCCTTTCGCGCATATGACTGCTTGCTTTCTTCTGCAATTGCAAATGCATCTTCTGATACCATGTTTTTATTGGTACTTGGCCCAACTGCCAGTGTGCTTTCTTACGATTTATGTGTGCAGGGTTTTCAGGCCATCGACCTGGGACACACCGACCTGGAATATGAATGGTTTCTTGCTGGCAAGGGACAAAGAACCCCTGTCCCAGGGAAATACAACAATGAACTTGATGGCGGAGATCAGGTAACAGACGAAAATCTTCCTGCTTCATATTTCAGTGAGATCATTGCAGACTTTAGTCGTTAGGAGATTGTAAATATGCCCATACAACCCAATGACATATTATATGTAAACCAGTGTTCAGGATGCTCTGGCTGTATAAATATATGTCCACAAAAGTGCATTTCATTAAAACCAAACGAAAAAGGCTTTTTGTCCCCTGTCATTGATACTGCCAACTGTATCGAATGCGATTTATGCATTGCTGTTTGCCCTATAAACACAATGCCTAAGACCAGGGATTACGCCGCAAGATATTTTGCATTACAGATGCAAGATGCACACGAAAAGAAAAACAGCCAATCTGGCGGATTATCCTATCTTCTTTCCAAGTCAATCATCAAGAAGCATGGCATCGTTTATGGTGTCGCTATATCGGATGACTTTCATGTACAGTATACCAGAATATCCGATGTTCAGCATCTAGATCAAATCAGAAAGTCAAAATATGTACAGGCCAATCCAAAGAATGTGTTTCAGCAAGTAGAAGAGGATCTTCTCGGCAAGATGCCTGTTTTGTTTACAGGAACCTCTTGCTTTACCGCTGGTCTGTTAAATTATTTACATATGAAAAACATCCAAACAGAATCCCTTTTAACCGTTGACTTAGTATGTCACGGTGTCCCCAGTCCCCGGATATTTCGTGACTATTTAGATTATCGACAATCTATCGCAGAAAACAGAATTGTTGATTTTGAGTTCAGAACACCTTCCCTGGGTTGGAATGATTACAGAGAAAAACTATATTTTTCTGACGGAACTTCCATCACTTCCGAACAATATATAAAGCTATTTTCATCCACCCTTGCTTTTCGGGAGAGCTGCTACCATTGTCAATTTGCCACCTTTGATAAACCATCTGATATAACAATAGGAGATTATTGGGGTGTTGATTCTGTAATTCCCGGTTGGTCCGACAACTCTGGAATCTCTCTTGCTATTACGCACACGCAAAAAGGACTTTTATTGTTAAATGATATCATCGGTGAATGTGATGGGCTTGAGCTGCCCTCTCAAGATTACTGCATCCAGCCCAATCTCATTGAGCCAACAAAGCGCCCACCTCTAGTCGATGCCTTTTGGGCAAACTACAACAAAAATGATTTTCATTACTGTTCCAAGAAATATGCTGCTGAGCAAGCATTGGCAAATGGAGAATACCAGGTATTAGAACGATGGGTTGCATTACTTGAGGAAGGATCCTCAATCGGCCAAAAACTGGTCCTTCAGGGCGTTCAGCACATAGCAATATGTGGCGAAGCTGATAACCTTTCTTCACTGATAAATGATATCAATAAATCCGGAATCGAGATATCTCTGATTATTGGTTATCCCCGTCTAACACCAGATATGTCTTTCTCAGCCTACCCATGTATCAGCATTCAAGATGCCAGACTGTCCCTTTTCTCTGATATCGATAAAATATTAATCTATGATGAAATAGGTATGGCTGATATATTAGAGCTTTTTAAGGGCAAAAATATTCCGTTTGACAAAATATTACCACTCAGTTTTTTAACAGCACAGGAGGAATAATCATGAAGATTGGACTTTTGGCATTTCAGAATGCCAATAACAACGGAGCAATGTTTCAATTATTTGCACTGCAGTACGTCTTGGAAAGTGCCGGGGCAGATGTCTCTGTATTGAATTATGATTCTTCTCAAATGCAGCTTTTAGAATATCTCCTGCCGAACTACCGTGCTTTCAGGGACAAGTATCTACATCTCACTGAAGCCACCGACAATTTTTTAAGCATAGACTTTTCGGCATATGATGCAATTATTGTTGGAAGTGACCAGGTTTGGAATCCACAATTGATTCATAATGATAATTCCTACTTTCTCCCTTTCAAGAATGAAACAACTAAAAAAATAGCATATGCAGCCAGCAGCGGACTTGATGATCAAATCAAATATGATCTCGATATTTTATGTCGAAGGTACCTGAGTGATTTCGACAAAATCTCCATGCGAGAATCGTCTCTAGTACCGTTTGTACAACAATACACTACCGTTCCAGTTCATACCTGCGTTGATCCTACACTACTATTGACAAGTTCTGAGTACGACAATATTTTTGCTACCGAACCTCCCCTTTTAAATATTGACTACATTTTACTGTTCTATATTCTCCCGGATCCTCGATTATGGGATTTTGTAAATATGCTTTCTCTGTCTACCAACAAGAAAATTGTCGCCATCACTTATCAGGAAAGCGATTTTTGCTTTGTGAATAATACGATTGTGGAGAGAAGTATATCGCCTGAAAAATGGCTGAATTATATCAAGCATGCCAGTCTTGTGATTACAGACTCTTTTCATGGTATAATGTTTTCTATGATTTTCAGACGTCCCTTTTATGTTTATACCTATAAAAGTCCTTCTGCAATACGCATTATGGATATTCTGAGAAAATATAATCTATTGGATCGAAGACTTTCTTCGTTACATACAGTCCTAGACACCCAATTTAACATTGACTATTCTTCGTTAAACGACACACTGGAAAAGGAAAGGGATCTTTCCCTTTCCTTCCTGTTAGACGTGTTCAACTGATACATTTTGTGCAACAACCATGAACTGATACACTTTAAAATATTGCTCGTCGGCGACTCCCGGAATAGCTAATACCTGGTTCATCATTTCCTCTTCTTCCGGGCTCAGATAACCATGTGCATCCGTTCCGCTAATACTCACTATTTCATATCCATTATTACAGAACATTTTCAAAATTTCTTTGTATGTAAAAAAATGAATATGGGTTTGATCCAGTAACCCAGAGCTTGTATATGTGAAATCTCCCTGGAGTATTTTTGCAATCACATATCTATTCATAAGATTCGGAATACTTGAAATAATTTTCCCATTCCTGGATAAATATGGTTTCAATCGCAAAATCAATCTTTCAGGGTCTCTAAGGTGCTCTAACACATCTCCAAATATAACATAATCTATGCTTTCCAAAGCATATGGGAAATCATATTGCTCTACATCGGTTGCAACAATGTGCACCATATTACTGCTCAACTCTGCAACCTCTTTCATTAATTCAATACCCTCTAACTTTGCATTTGGATATTGATATTTAATATTCAAAAGAGTGCTTCCTGCACCACATCCCACCTCTAATACCGTAAATTCATCAAACTGATTTTGCCGGATTTCTTCTATCAAGTCTATTCGCGGATTAATATAATAGCTCCAGCTGTGTCCGTACTTTTTCTTTATAATTTCTTCTTCCGCTTCCGAAAAACTCTTTCGATAGTCTTCTTCACTATACGCAAAACAATTATGACACAATACTAATTTCCAATGATGTTTCAAAAGTTGAATTTGTATATCTCCTAACAAATAATCAACACTATCACAATTGGCATCCACAACAACGCAATCCCATATGGAATGCTTCAGCATAACCGTTCCACAGCCAATCCAGGTTCTGTATTCATATGCATTTTCATCATATATGACTTCTTTTTCTACCATATGATAGAACTTTTCCCAACTGCTTTGTGCGCACTGAACCGGCATATCTGTATCTGTCCAGTTCAACATTGGAGAAGCTGCTGCAATATCATCCCTTTCATAAAGGCTCATATGAAGGAGCAATTCACTGTTATCCACCAGCTTCACGTCATCACCTAACAGTAATATATCCTTGCTTTTATCAACTTCATTCATCTTTTGCGCCAGACTGCTTGCCGCTTCATGTCTATGATACTTGATAATCTCAATCCCCATAGAACCTGATTCAAGATATTGATATATCAAATGTGCCTGTTTCGGATTTGTGTCAACCAAGGAATCTGCCAGTAGTTTGTACAACTCTTTCGATTTATTATTCATTAATAGTCCTGCTTGCACACAGGTCCGTACCGCCGTCATATTATCAAGCGCCAGGTATATTTGCGCACGCATCATCCAATATTCTTCACTATTCTCTCCAGATTTGTGCAAATCAGATGCAACCTCAATTGCCTTCTTCCATTCCTTATTTTCCACGAGCAATCTTAAATATTCCATTTTCTTTTTCCTTTTTCATTGCAATCATGTTTTATAAATACTGTATCAGCTTTTCAAGCAGAACATCATATGAAAATATTTTCTTTGCCTGTTCATATCCACTGGCGGCTATTTTTTCACGTTGTGTATCATGAGTCAGATAGAACGCTATCTTGGCCATCATATCCTCTTGACCCTCATACCACACCAGGTCTTTACCGCTCACAAAATATTCCGGTAATTCCAATTGATAATTGGTCAATGCAAAACCGCCTGCACCAAGAATATCCATAACTCTAAGTGGAATTCCAGACTGAATGGAACGAAGTGTGATATTGAGGTTAATTTTGCTGGTAGCAAAAATCACAGGCATTTCCTGCTCATAATCTGCATATCCACAATACTTCGCCAAAATCCCCTCTGGCTTCACTGGTGCATATAAATCCAATGGGTGCTCCCCTGATATTTTTTCAAGAAGCCTCCTTCTTTCCACAACGGTTGCCTTCTTACGTATCATATCGCAAAAAATCTCATCTCTGCAATTATCATATAGTGGTCCTAAATCCACCTGTGCATATCTTGCTAATTCATCGCACTTTGCTGTGTTAAACACCTCTCCAATAATATCATATCCATAGATTTGCAGCTGTGCCTCAATGGTTCCATCAATAAATCCCCGAAGTTCCTCTGGCAAACCACGGATTTGATCAAAAAAATTATTATCATCATTATACAGCGAACCAACAAAAGAAATATCGTGCTGATACCCCGTCGGTCTTTGTTTTGTGATTGCATCATACTTTCTGACATTTACCGGCAATGGCATATAATGGACAGTATCAATTCCCTTGCCAAGATAACGCTCTACCATCCTACGGTCAAATACAAAAACACAATTACATGGATTTTGTAATGTTTCAGATTCCAATGTCCAGTGAGGCATGTCGTATACCCAGGAAATATATGGTACACACATCTCCATAGCAACTCTTGATATTACCGGAAAGTAATCAAATGTAAATATAAAATCGTATCCCGACTTTAACTGGCATACAAGCGCTTCCACAAATTTTTCATCATAATCATAATTAGATATTTTACCAGCAATCACATCCACCTGCCAGCCCTGATGATTCATTGCATCCAGACACCCTTGATATGAATTCTCATTCCAGGTATAGTACAATACTTTCATTTTTTCTCCAATTCCAAGCCTACTTACTTCCCAACACCCCTGTAAATATCTCTCTAATTGCAACTTCAAAGGAATACCTGCTTCTCACCTTTTGGTACCCATTCTTAGCAATCTGGCATCGTTGTTCATCATGCTTCATATAATATTCTACCAGCATATACAGCTCTTCCAGATTATGGTACACAATCAACTCTTTTCCCGGGGTAAAGTATTGTTCTAATTCACTTTGATAATTGGTAATCAGGAATCCTCCAGATGCCAATATGTCAAATACTCTTAGAGGAATTCCGGAATAAATCGTTTTCAGTGAAATATTTAAGTTGATTTTTGAAGAAGAAAATACCTGTGGCATCTCCTGATAATAACCAATTGCCGGATGAACATGCAATCCATTTGCATTGTTTTGTTCGTCTCCTGTAAACCAGTCAACCTGATAATGATTCCCTAACAGTGTAAGTGCTGACAGCCGTTCTCTTCTTGTAATTTCCCTGGCAAGAAGGAATTCCAATTCTCGCTTCTCAATATGCACTTCGCCCTGTGATGCTTTCTCATACTGTTGGTTAAGACGTTCTAACAGTGATGTGTCAATCAATTCCGGTAGTATATATGCGCCATTTAACTTTGATTGTGCTGCAAGTATTCCCTCCAGATAACCTCTGTCCTTCGCTGACAATGGTGACATGTAATGGGCATATTCTGTTTGATAGGAATTCCCCACCATGGAAATATCATATTTATATTCTTTTATCTTATCATCAAAAAAAGAGGAAGTGTCGCCTGCCAGAATATGATATTGCATAGGATATCCATCTCTGTTCATTGCATCAACGAACCCACGATCAAAGGAAAAACAATAATTACAGTTCTCCTTCAATGGTTCTAACTTACGAATATGCATTGGAGAATCATACACCCATGAGATATATGGTATATCATGTTTCTTACATATCAATGTAATTAATGGATTATAATTAATGGAAAAGACTGCATCAAATCTTCTATCTTGAACTTTTTTCTCTAATGCCGCGAGAAATTCTTCATCTTCCTCCCAATTCACCAATGGATAAAAGAACGTTTCATACTCTATTTTATTTTTTTCTAATCCTTCTGCAATCCCCTTGTACATATAGGAATTCCAGGTCCACCACAGTATGCTTCTACTCATATTCGGATTACCCCAGATACTCTTGTTGAAATATTCTTCGGTATTGATCATAATGTTCCAAATTCAAAAAGCCGTCATCGTGAATTACCCATGGCAAACTCATATCCGGAACGATCACCTTATAGCCTGCACGAATCATCTCCTGAGATTGGGACAGATCATAGAAATCCCAACCCGTGAATAAATCCTCTCTCCATACCACATCATATTGCGTTGCCATAAATAACCCGTCTATGCCTTGCACCCTGGTATATGGTTTATCAGATATTCCCATTTCGCACACCCCGGATTGAATCACATTGCTTGTATAAATCTTCCCTACCCGCTCTCCATACCAGGGAACGATAACCTCCGGAAATTGCTTCGAGCCAACCATTCCAATCATTCCAATGCTTGTATCCTGAAACAACTCCAATAATTCATATAACATATTCTGATGAATTACAAATACATCCTGATGTATATAAATCTTATATTTCGCATCCGTTCTGCTCATGCCCTCATTGTAGCCAGCCGCCATGGATTTGGCACCATAGATCCACTGGATATCTATACTGTATCCCTCCGGTACCTGGAGCTTTTTGAGATAGAATTCACATTCCTCCCTATACCTCTCGTCATTGGTGCATATGATAAAACATATTCGGTAATTATTCATTCAACAGTAACTCCAATTTTCTTTTCTTCTCTACTATATCCGGTGATGGATTGTTTATTTGTTCCAATTTTTCCAGTGCAAGCCGTCTTCTCCCTGCAAGTTCGTAAACATTCGCAATCATAGATAGAACCACCTCATTTTGAGGTGCAATTTGCTCTGCCTCCAACAGTAAATGCAGCGCTGACACATATTCTTTCTTCTCTATATAGTTAATGGCAAGTGTAAGTAATGTCCTCACAGAATCTAGGGAGAATCGATTAATCAAAAACTGCACACATTTTAGCGAAAGCTCTCTTTCGTCAATATACTTGATCAGCTGGTGTTCATCAAAATCCGTATTGCCAAATTCAAATCTCCAGCATATAAATTTGAACTCATTTTCCATGTCTGTCAATTCTTTCAACGACTTATATCTATCAAATATCGTTGGAAAAATATGTTCCATGCACTCTGCCCGGTAGATCATATAGCTTAATCGCACATATTCAATCTCTGCTATATACCTTGTATACTCTTCCGTTTTCTCAATGCTCTCAAGAAGCCTGCCAATCTGTTCATACCTTTCCTCTTTCAGAGATTCATCGATAGCTTCAACGTACTCAGGTATCCGTTTCCTGCAATATTGCTTCCATTGTGCATATTCCAAAAACTCTTCTCGCATTCCCAATTCTGTCATTATATTTTCCTCGCATTCTTAGATTCATTATACTACATATTTATCTATTGAAAAAATATAAATTAATCTATTTGTGATTCCTTATCTCCTACGTTATAATAGGAATATACGATTAGGAGAAGTTACGATATGGATTTTTTAGTTGTTCGTGTTTTTGGGGGTTTTGACGACCTGATATGGGGACTATATGAATTACAATTCAATGTTACAATATATGATTGTGCACCTGTAGATCCTGTAAAGCACAATGCCGAGATAATTGAGCCTCTGGCTGATTATTTATCAAATGTACAATTCGATGGTATCTTCTCGGCTCTATTTATTCCGGAAGTTGCCCTTGTTTGCCAGGATTACCGCATTCCTTATATATCATGGGTATATGATTCGCCCTCTGTATCACTGTTTCATCAGGCAATCTACTCTCCCTACAATCATGTGTTTATTTTCGACCGCAGTGAGTATAACACCATAAAGGCACTGCATGTCCCTCATGTATATCATCTCCCACTGGGTGTGAACACCACCAAGTTTGGTGCGTTAGAGATTTCTTCCTCTGATGAAACGAACTATTCACATGATGTTTCCTTCGTGGGTCAGCTGTATATGAATAATATGTACAATATGGCTATCCATGCCCTGCCCGAGAAATATCAGCTGGAGTTAAAATCCTATCTGCTGTCTCATTTATGTACCTGGAATTGTGCCAAGTCCTGGCCTGTTCTTTCAGAAGAACTCACTTCATTTCTAATAAATAATTATAATGCAACCAATGCTAACACCTATGAATTGCCCGGCAATCTGTTCCTGGGCAATCTGTTTCTATCCAGGAAGCTGGCTGAAATGGATCGTATCACCGTCTTGAATACTCTATCTGAACATTTCACTGTGGACTTATATTCCACCGACCAAAGCCCGTTGTTAAATACAAATAATATTGTTCTACATGAACCTATTGACTATGACTCTATTATGCCCAAAGTATTCTATCTGAGCAAAATTAATTTAAATATTACCCTGCCTTCCATAGAAACCGGAGTTCCACTAAGGGTATTTGATATTATGGGATGTGGCGGTTTTGTACTCACCAACTACCAGGATGAGTTGAATGATCTTTTTGTAATCGGACATGACATAGAAGTATTTCATGATTTACCGGAATTAATAGAAAAGACCAGCTATTACCTGACCCATGAAGAAGAACGTCTGAGAATTGCCATGAACGGCTATCAGAAGGTGCGTAAGTTCTACACCACAAAGCACCGTGTGAATTCTATCGTTGAAACCGTCTATGGAACGGAGGTCTTAAAATGAAAATGCTCTTTTACCGATATGGGAGTATCTGCGAGCCAGACATCCTTTCTGCCTTTGCAGAATTAGGAGTGGAAACAACAGAATACACCGATGAAATAACCAACAAAGACCGGCCTCTTAAAACTGCCACAAAACTGCTGGGGAATTTTCTTTTAGATCACCCGGTGGATTTTGTTTTTTCAATTAATTTTTTTCCTTTTATATCAGAGCTCTGCAATATCTTCCATATACGCTACTTATGCTGGACTGTTGACAGCCCTGTTATGGAGCTTTATTCTACTGCTATCAGCAACGAATGGAACCGAATCTTTTTATTTGATCGTGAGCAATACAATGAATTTATCGAATATAATCCAGAACGAATTTTTCACCTGCCTCTTGCTGCAAGCGTAAAAAACAAAATCAGACTTTTCGAAGCCACACCACAGGATATTCAAAAAAATTATGCTCATGATATTGCATTTGTGGGCTCCTTATATTCTGAAAAATGCCCCTATGATCGACTTGCCGATAACCACTCCTATCTTAACGGCTATCTAAATGCAATTATGGCTGCACAAGAATCTGTTTACGGTTATTATTTCATCAGTGATCTGCTTACAGATAAGATCATTGCTCAATTTCGCGATAATTTCCCTGGATTTTATGAATACCCTGGAGTGTCACATCTCTCCCCCAGAGAAACATTATCACAATTATATATAGGGAATAAAATCTCTGCCCTGGAACGGCTCCATACCTTCCAGTTCCTCTGCCAGGCACATTCCGTAGACATATACACAGGAAGCGATACCAGCAGTATTCCTTCCATCATTGATCATGGACTGGCCAAATCACTTACAGAGATGCCTTTGATTTTTCATAACTCCAAAATCAATTTAAATATCACTTCAAAGCCTATCCGGAGTGGTCTTCCGCTACGCATCTTTGACATAATCAGCTGTGGTGGTTTTGTCCTGTCTAACTATCAGACAGAGCTGCCTGAGTTATTTAATATTGATTCTGAGATTGTTACCTATGGTTCTTATGATGAACTGCTGGCTCAGTGTGATTACTATCTTACACATGACAAGATACGTGCAGAAATAGCCGAAAGCGCTTACCATAAACTATGCAAACAACACACTTACGAGTTAAGACTGGTGAATATGCTGGAACTCGCTTATTCCATATAAGGAGAATTATAAACCATGAATATTATATATCTTGACTGGCCTTGCTTTAATTCCGTGGATACCATTTTAACTTTTGAACAGTTTGGCCATAACGTAATACGTTTCTTTCACCCAGATTATCAGAATCATTCAAGTGATGCGTTTATCCGGGAATTTCAGTCTACTGCCCACACTTGCCATGCTGACTGCTGTTATTCTTATAATTACTATCCTATTGTTGCGACTTGCTGTCATCAACTTAATATTCCTTATATTTCCTTCGTATATGACAGCCCTTTTGTATTACTTTATTCCTATACCCTGATCTATCCCACCAATTTTGTTTTTTTATTTGACAAGGCTCAATATTATGAATTCAAGAATGCTGGTATTGACACCGTATACTACCATGTATTGCCTGTTAATGGTTCCATCATTCATACTCTGTTGACAAAAAAATACGATAAATCTCGTCTTTCTGCCGAAGTTTCTTTTGTAGGTGCTTTATATAATGAAAAACACAACTATTATGATACGTTGCTGGGCCATAACGACTATCTGGACGGCTTCCTTGCCGGATTGATAGATGCACAGCAACAGATTAATGGTCTTAATTTCATTGAAGATACATTATCTCCTGACATTGTTCACATGCTTCAGCAGATATCACCCTATCATCCGGATGCAGACAGTGTTGTAACACCAACCTATATATACGCCAATTATTATATTAATCGAAAAATCACTCAATTAGATCGGATCAGTGCCCTTACCGCAATTGGTGAAAGATATAAAGTCCGTCTCTTTACCCTGGATCCAAACAGTTATATTTCCGGTGTTGAGAACATGGGCATCTGTGATTATTACTCAGAGATGCCCTATCTCTTCCACAACAGCAAAATCAATCTGAACATCAGCCTCCGAAGCATAAAATCCGGAATACCTCTGCGCTGTATGGATATCATGGGCAATGGAGGATTTTTACTTTCCAATTATCAGAGTGACCTTGCTGATTTCTTTGAAGCTGACTCTGAATTTGTTTTTTATGATGGGAATAAACAGCTTGTTGAGAAAATCGGATATTACCTTAAACACAATGATGAACGGGAGGAAATTGCCCGGCGAGGTCACAAAAAAGTAGTAGAGCAATTTAATTATCCTGCTGTTTTCAAAGAAATCCTGGATGTGGTATTTCACTGATCAATAACCGCTACCAACTCCTTCATAAAATGTGCTAATGCCATACCAGCTTCCGATGATTCTGCACTTTTTCTGCAATCATAGGATTTAATCTGTGGCAATGTATGATCTGCCATACAATCAAGTATATATGCTAAGCCATCAGAATCACCTTTTGCATATAGATAGCCATTAACTCCTGGGGTAATAATATCAATTATTCCATCCACCGGTGTAGAAATCACAGGCAGACCACAAGCCAGTGCTTCCCTTGTTACAATCGAATACCCTTCATATTCTGAGGATAATAGCATTGCAGAATACTCTTTTGTATTTTCCCATGGTTTCTCCTTCCACCCAAGAATATTCACACGATTTTCAAGATGGAGGTCTACGATCAACTGTTTTAGCCGTGCTCTTTCATCTCCATCTCCGATAATATCCAACATCCACACATCTTTTGTTTTCGCCAATGCTTCTATCATAGTTTCAACATGCTTTTCCTCTGACAATCGCCCCACATATACCAATGTTCTTGAAGTATATGTATGTACGGCATATATTAGATTTGTGAAATCAATTGGATTCTCAATTTGTTTTACGATCGCCTCAGGGTTATCATTCATGATTTTTCTCCTGGTTCGTCCATTCAAAACCAGATGTGCATCCGCATATCTAAGGCACTCCATTCCGCCCAAATCATTCTTGGCATATTCCTCAATAGGGCCATGCAGCCAGGATACAACCTTACATGTCTCTGGGAAGGCACCTGCAATCATCTTAGCAATCATTGATAACACAGGCCATGGCGTTGCAACTATGATGTCAGGAAACGTCCCGTTTTCTCTTAACAAATCCAGATATCTCGTTCCTATTTCACTCAGGTCTTCCATTTTATGATTACACATCAATGGATAGAATTCCAGTCCTGAATCCAACCAGGGTTCATTATTATATACGCCCTGTATAATACGAACGCGATATCCATTTTGTTGGAGATAACAGGCTGTCTGGTTGATTACAACTTCAGCTCCTCCACGTCCGTTCATCGGTACTAGAAAATCAATGATTATTTTGTCTTTCATGGTATGCTCCATAAGGTATTTTGTTTGAAAAAAGCCACGCATAAATGCGTGGCTTCTTCTGGCAATAACTTCACTGTTACTGTAATAAGGATAATACACCCTGAGTTGACTGGTTTGCCTGTGCTAACATA
>CAZYYO010000048.1:0-18938 GCA_964650965.1 uncultured Lachnospiraceae bacterium
TAATCAGACAGGCGAAGGCTGGTTCCTTACTGGTGAAATGATTGAATTGATTCATTCCAATGCCGGCAACATCGTATGTATTCAGCCTTTCGGCTGCCTGCCGAACCACGTGGTTGGTAAAGGTGTTATTAAGAAGCTGCGTCACCAGTATCCTCATGCCAACATTGTGGCCATCGACTACGACCCTGGTGCTTCCGAGGTAAACCAGTTAAACCGTATCAAACTAATGCTGTCCACCGCCAATAAGAATCTGAAAGCTCAGCTGGATGGTGCAGAATAAGGTCATAGAGAATCATCATAATCTTAACCTGCAAGAAGCCCCCCAGTCAGTGTGTTTTATAATACACTGACTGAGGGGCTTCTTGCTTTATTTCTCTGTTTGCCTCCAAGCACTTAATTTTCTTGTTCTACTACCTCGGTCACCCCAGGCGGCTAGTTTTCTTCTACCTTTCCACTCACCCCAGGCTTCGCGGATTTCTTTGGGGGTACACTTCCGCTTTCGTTATATTTCCTCCAAAACAAGCATTTCCACAAGTTTATACATGCTTTCCAACCTTCACTTTGGGGGATTCCCTGTTCTATACTTCCACCCGCCCCAGGCGGCTTGAATTTCTTGGAGCCACACTTCCGCTTTTGTTATATTTCCTCCAAAACACGCATTTCCACAAGCATAAACATGCCTTCTGACCTTCTATTTGGTGGATTTCTTCCTTTATTTCTCTATCCGCCCCACGTACTTGATTTCTTTATTCTACTCTTCTAGTCAACCAAAGTAACTAGTTTTCCTCTACCCTTCCACTCACCCCAGGCTTCATGAATTTCTTGGGGGTACACTTCCGCTTTCGTTATATTTCCTCCAAAACATGCATTTCCACAAGCTTATATTTACACTAATAACCTTCACTTTGGGGGGATTCCCTGTTCTATACTTCCACCCGCCCCAGGCGGCTTGGATTTCTTGGAGCCACGCTTCCGCTTTCGTTACATTTCCTCCAAAACACGCATTTCCACAAGCATAAGCATGCCTTCCAACCTTCTATTTGGTGGATTCATAGCATTTATACTGAAATTCCCCCATTAGTTTAGATTTGTTTCATAATATTTTTATAAATAGTTTCTTGAAATTTACGACAAACTATTTTATGCTAATTCTACATTCATTTTTCAACATCATATCATTCATTCCATAACGGTTCTGCTATACTCAAATTACACTCCCTTACTCTCATGCCGAAAAACAAAACATCTTTCACCTTCCAATACCATTCTAAAATATATTTCAAATCTACCTATTCACCATATGTACCATCGCACATATTTTCACAAAGAGGACGCCTATGAACTATAAACAAATTCAAGCAATCTATCATAATTTATCTCAGGAAATATCCAACTTGCACCTTCAAATAAAGAAATGCCCTCGGGGTACCATTCGCGTGGAACAAAATGGGCCGTATACAAAATGGTTCAAGTATGATCATTCCGGCATGAGCTATCTGCCCAAATGTTACAAACAGGAAGCAGAAGCCCTGGCCTACAAAAAATTTTTATCACTCCAATTAAATGAACTTCTTCTGCAGCAAAAATACATAAATGCTTTGCTAAAGCATTATCCCAAAGAACAGCATCAGGCTCAGTATCTTTTAGATGAAGGTTCCATGTATTTTGCACTGATGAAGAACAATTATATGACTCCTAGTATGCCTGCCCAGCAATGGTCCAAGGAAGAATATATTCGTAGCACCACCTATCCGGAGCATCTCATCCATAAAACCTTGAAGGGGGATTATGTTCGTTCGAAATCAGAAGTGTTTATTGCCAATGCTCTATTTCTCAACAAGATTCCCTACCGTTATGAATGTCAGCTTGCACTGGGGGATATCCTGTTTTATCCTGATTTTACAATCTATGATTCCGACACCGATACCCTGTTATATTGGGAACACTTTGGAATGATGGATTCCTCCGAATATCGAAGCAATGCTTATGAGAAGATGAAAATATATGGACAATACAATATCATTCCTTCTATCAATCTGCTTACCACCTATGAGACCAAAACAACTCCCCTTGATGTTTCACAAATAAATAACATGATTGCATTGTTTATAAAAAAAGAAGTACCAGCAACACAAAGTCACTGATACCTCATGAATCCACGTACTAGCTCCACAGTCCTCCGGCAACACCAACCACAATAGGAATCGTAACAATCGATAAAATCGTACTGAGACAAACATCCTTCGTTGCCTGCTTCGCATCCCGGTCGAACATTTGAGCAAAAATCACTACATTTGACCCAACCGGAGTGGCTGCCACAATGAGCAAAGCTTCCTTTAGCAGAACATTTCCCGGAATCAGTGATAATACCAGAATGGTTGCAGCTGGAATCACGATTAACCGAAACAGACTACACAGATATACCTTAGGGTCACAAAATAAATCCAAAAGGCTCATTTGTGCTACATAAATCCCCATAATCAGCATAGCCACAGGAGCATTTAAGGCAGCAATACCATCTACTGCTGTCATAAGAATTCCTGGCACCTGAACGGGAAGCAGGAATATAATCACTCCAGCTACAAAGCTGATGACAATGGGGTTGGTAGCAATCTTCTTCATGCGAATATGCTCTTTAGACCCTGTCATTACCACAAGACCGTAGGTCCACTGAAGAATGTTAAGAAGTGCCACGAAGCTGGCTACATAAAATACCGCAATGGAATCATCAAACACCATTTTCACCAATGGAATACCAATAAAGCCTGCATTACTGAAGGCACTGCTGAAATGCTCCACAGGATACCGCTTTCCGAAAGCTGCCCTGGATAACAGAATTGCAATAATCAGCGTGACCAATGCTACCAGAAAAGATAGCCCCAGACCACGAAGCAATTCCCATGAGAAATCCACCAGATAGGATTTGATAATCACTACAGGCAGAATCACGTATAATAGCAGACTTCCCAACTCCTTACTTCCCTGAGCAGTCACCATTTTCTTCTTATATAAGACAAATCCAATTGCCATGTAGCATGCCATTAGAATCAGCTGCTTTAATACAATCAATGCTAAATCCATTTTTTAATCTCTTATCTTTCCTATTGTAAATGTTACTTCCAGGCTGGCTCATTGATATATGGCACAAGGTCATCCATGATTGCAGCATATCCATTTGCATACATGTGCATACCATCAATGGTAAACTCTGCCTTTTGTCTACCCTGGTCATCAAAAAGATTCTTATTTACATCAATATAACGAACTCCTAGCTTCTCAGCTAATTTCTTCACCTCTTCATTTACTTCCAAAATCCGCTTGTTGCTACGCATCTCCAAAGCCTTCTTCATCCACTTGGATGCAGCCTCTGGATTTACTGGATAGTATGCCATCAGATATAATTCCACTCCTGGCAGCTGATCAAGAATCATCTGAATTACTTCTTCGTAGCTGGCAATAAAATCCTCCATAACAAAATCTGGAACCGTCATATCGTTGGTTCCAATATTTAAAAAGATTCTGGATGGCTCTAAATCATATACACAGGTCTTTATATTTGCTTTAAATTCAGGAATTACAAATCCACCAATTCCCCTGTTATAAATCACCTTGTCAATATGATAATTGTGTTGCAGCTCATCAATAGGAAACTGCTCCATTAAAGATGAACCTGCAAATAGGATTTGCCCCTTCTTCACAAACTGATTTTTATGAGCAAATCTTCTCGCCTTATCCTGCTTTTCCATCTGCATACGCTTCATAATTTGTTTTTGTATAAATCCCGCCATGACTTCCTCCTTGAAATATAAAGTTTTTAATTGCTAACGTACTGCTTCACTGAAATATGAGAAGATTTTCTACGAAAGCACTTTTAACACCTAGATATTTACATTTTACAATTGTTTTTATTCCTTTACAAATATATAATTAGAATATCTTATAACATTTTCATTATAACCGAATGATAAGAAGAAAGGAACCTTCTCATGACCAACAAAAAACTTCGTTTCTTTATCAAGGCTGCCGAAACCCAGAATCTGTCTCTTGCTGCAAAAGAGTTGTTTATTGCTCAGCCTGCTTTAAGCAAATCCATTAAGGATTTGGAGGCAGAAATTGGTTATTCCCTCTTTGACCGTATTGGGAAGAAAATATATCTAAATGACAATGGCCGGCTGTTCTATCAGTATGCCACCTCTCTGCTACATTCTTACCATAACTTGGAGGTTGCCTTACAAGAATTGAATCATGAGAACTACAACGATCTGATTCTAGGTGTTGCGGTTGGTTCCCAGCTTCTCTCTGAAATTATAGAGCAGTTCTCCAAATCAAATCCAGAAGCACAGATTCGAATTATATCCGCATTTCCACTAGATTACCAGCATAGCTCTATCGATATTCTAATTGATGCGAAGGAATGTGATAATCCCACTGATAATCTACAATCCTACTTCACAAAAGATGAGCATCTGCTTCTCTCTGAGGATATCCTATTAGCAATTCCCAACAATCACCCCCTTGCCGAAAATCCTCACATCCACTACGAGGAAACCCTGCAATACCCCTACGTTCTTCCTGCCAAGGAAAGCCGTATGGGAATTCTGTTAAATGATTACTTTAATAATAACAATTTTCCTCGTCCCAAAAGTTCTACTATTGTAAATAATTCCTATCTCCAATGTGAATTTGTAGCCAAAGGCTTCGGTATCAGCCTGGTGCCTGCAAAAAGCTGGCCTCAGGCACGAAACAACCCTAATCTGGTGTTAAGAAAGATGGATGACTTCTCTTTTTCCCGCCATATTTACTATAGCCTCCGTCCCAATGACTATCACAGCCACCTGACTGTGGCGTTTGCAGCTTTCCTGGAATCTTATTATCATAGGCTATAGTGGTCTTGTTTGATGGATTTCAGTTGTAATTCATCCGCCTCCCCCAGGGCAGGTTAGCTTCTTGGGGTCACTCGTCCGTTGCCATCCTATTCCACCCAAAGCAAGGCATTATCGCAAGTATTTGCTTGCTATATTATCCTTATTTGGTGGATTTCAGTCGTAATTCGTCCGCCTCCCCCAGGGCAGGTTAGCTTCTTGGGGTCACTCGTCCGTTGTTGTCCTATTCCACCCAAAGCAAGGCATTATCGCAAGTATTTGCTTGCTATATCATCCTTGTTTGGTGGATTTCAATCGCAATTCGTCCGACTACCCCATGGCAGGTTAGCTTCTTGGGGCCACTCGTCCGTTGCCGTCCTATTCCACCCAAAGCAAGGCATTATCACAAGTATTAGCTGACTATATTATCCTTATTTGGTGGATTTCAGTCGTAATTCGTCCGCCTCCCCAGGGCGAATTAGCTTCTTGGGGTCACTCGTCCGTTATCGTTCTGTTTCCCCCAAAGCAAGGCATTATCGCAAGTATAAGCTGACTATATTATCCTTATTTGGTGGATTTCAGTCGTAATTTGTCCGGCTCCCCCAGGGCGGGTTAGCTTCTTGGGGCCACTCATCCGTTGCCGTCCTATTCCACCCAAAGCAAGGCATTATCGCAAGTATTTGCTTGCTATATCATCCTTGTTTGGTGGATTTCAGCTGTAATTCGACTGCCTCCCCCAGGGCAAATTAGCTTCTTGGGGCCACTCGTCCGTTGTCGTCCTATTCCACCCAAAGCAGAGGTAACTGCATAACAAAAACTCCTCGCGTAGAGAGCTAGCTGGATTTACTATCACTAGACAAATCCATCATCTAACCGCTCACGCGGGGAGTTCTAATAACTATTATCTACAATTTACTGTCTGCACCCTGCCATCCTTATTTTGCCAACAACATCATAATCTCATTGCTTCGCGCAATAAACGCTGTCATAGCCTCTGGTGCCAGTGGCTGGTTGGACAGCATAGCCAGGTCATATAACTGCTGGCAGAACGCAGGAACATGCTCACTGTCTTTGTTTTTGAAGATGTATTCTACCAGTGCATTGTTGGCATTTAATACCAGGGTTTCACCGCTGGCAGCACCAAACATTGCAGGATCCATGCCACCCATGTTGTACATCTTCATCATATCTGCCATACGTCTGCTCTCTTCGGATAAGGTAATCACAGAAGAGATATCCTTATTCTTGAACTTCTCAACCTTAACAGTCAGAGCATCCTTACCCAGAGCTTTGCGGAATACCTCTGTAAGAGTATCGGTAGTTTCCTTCAAATCCTCTTCACTGGATTCCTCTACAAGATTCTCTGTCAGGTCTGCATCAATACGCATGAACTTGTAATTTTCGTTTCTCTGCTCTAGCTGGGTAATGAAGGAGCTGTCAATGTTGTGATCTAAAATGACTGCATTCATACCCTGCTCACGGAACATATTAACGTACTGGCTCTGCTGCTGCATGTCGGTAACATAGAAGATGGTCTTTCTCTGATCTTCCGGCTCCTTATTCGCCTCATCATCGCCAGCTGCATTTCCGTCACTGTTCTCATCTGCCTGTTCAGCTTCTACTGGATTGCCCTCAGCATCTACTACCTGGGCATCCTTAGCATCTGCATCCTGAGCCTCTTCCTTCTTCTCCTCTTCCTTCTTCAGCAATTCCGGGAGCGTTGTATACTTCATATCAATATCCTTAAACAGGATATAGTCATTCATCTTATCACAGAACTTGGTATCCTTTAAGCAGCCAAATTTGATAAATGGACTGATATCATCCCAATATTTTTCATAGGATTCCTTGTCTGTTTTGCACATGCCAGCCAGCTTATCTGCTACCTTCTTGGTGATGTAATCAGAAATCTTGGTAACGAAGCCATCGTTTTGCAGTGCACTTCGAGAAACATTTAATGGCAGGTCTGGGCAATCAATCACACCCTTTAACAGCATTAAGAACTCAGGAATAACTTCCTTAATATTATCTGCAATAAATACCTGATTATTATACAGCTTAATGGTTCCTTCGATAGAATCATACTCGGTGTTAATCTTAGGGAAGTATAGGATACCCTTTAAGTTAAATGGATAATCCATGTTCAAATGGATCCAGAACAACGGCTCCTTGTAATCCATAAATACTTTGCGATAGAATTCAATATATTCTTCCTTGGTGCATTCGCTTGGATTCTTGGTCCATAATGGATTGGTATCATTTAAAGGAACGGGACGCTTCACAATTTTCAGCTGATCCTTGGCAGGAGATACTTCCACCATCTCCTTGGTTCCGTCTTCCTTCTCCTTCTCTTCCATCTTGGCATCTTCGTGAATTTCTTCGATTACAGTATCGGTATCACGCTTATCCGCCACATCGATGGTCTCATATTCTTCCTCAGCATTTGCCTTGGTAATATAGATTTCGGTTGGCATAAAGGAACAATATTTCTCGATAACCTCTCTTGCCTTATATTCATTGGCAAACTGCAGGCAATCCTCGTTTAAGAATAAGGTAATCTTGGTACCAACAGTATCCTTGTCTCCATCTCCCATCTCAAACTCTGTTCCGCCGTCACATTCCCAGTGAACTGCAGTAGCTCCCTCCTGATAGGACAGGGTATCAATATGTACCTCATCTGCTACCATAAATGCGGAATAGAATCCCAGACCAAAATGACCGATAATCTGATCATCGCTGGCCTTGTCCTTATATTTCTCAAGGAAATCGGTAGCTCCAGAGAAAGCAATCTGATTAATGTATTCGTCCACTTCCTCCGCTGTCATTCCAAGACCATTATCAATAAAGGTCAGTGTCTTATCCTCCGGATTCACAATAACTTCCATCTTAGCTTTGTAATCATCAGGCAGGGTATACTCCCCCATCATATCTAATTTCTTCAACTTGGTGATGGCATCACATCCATTAGAAATCAGCTCTCGATAAAAGATATCGTGGTCTGAATATAGCCACTTCTTGATTACTGGAAATATGTTCTCACTAGTAATTGAAAGACTTCCATGCTTGTTGCTCATGTTAAAACACTCCTTTTAAATATTATTGTTATAAGAGATAAATCTTTGCATAAATGTATAGTAATACTACAAAAATGAAAAGTCAATAAAAAATTAGCACTCTTTTTTAATGAGTGCTAACAATTTTATAACAAACCACTGGAAACCATTGATTTTACTGGGTTTGTCAAAATATTAAAATTTTATAAATTAGAAGCTTACATAGCGGTCTAATACCTGAAAGAAGCTGTCCGTCTGGATTTCATCATCTGTATCTATATTGATTTTATCCCACAGCTTGGTATTGAAATCTGAATAATACTTCTCCTCTAAATTGGTAGTAATATCGGTAATCACCTGTTCCTTACGCTGCTGAATAATGGTTGCCTTATTTTGCTCCGACAAAGCTTCATTATATTTATTAATACACTGGAAGAAATAATATCCATCCTTTGTGGTAATTTTAGGAGAATTATCCCCGTCATCTAATTGGAATACCACATCATCTACTTCCTTGGGATATGTATTTCTTCCAAAGGAGGTCTTAATGGAAGGTGCTTCATTATAAGTACTGGCCAGTCGTTCAAAGGTGGAACTGTTTTGAAGCTTGGTGGCAATCTGATTTGCCAGATCCTCATCCGTTACCAGCAGAACATAGGCATCTATTACTCGTGCCTCGTCTTCACTGACTTCCTCATCCACATCTCCCATTAGCTTAGAATACACCTTCTCTGCCAAGGCGTAGTTGGTATACATTTTCTCCACATCCTTCCTGGATGCTCCTGTAAAGGAACGCTCCCTGCGGGTCAAAGACTGGTAGTATTCCTCTGCAGCTGCCTTAACATTTTTCTCTTCCTCATCGCTAAGGGTGATTTCATGTTCATTGGCATACAAATCCAGTGTATATACCTTGGTAAGATGCTCAATTGCTGCATCCTTCAAGCTTGTCTCCATTTTATCTGTATTAAAATCTCCACTCCACAGGTTGGTGTCTCCAATCACTCCGTACAGGTTTTTGTAATTGCACAGATACATTTTTGCTTCCTTCTGATTGCAGGACAGCTTTCCGATTTTAAACACCTGATGAAAGCCACTCCCTGAAGCAAAGAATATTTGAGTATTTCCAATCGAACAGCCACTTAGTAAGAAAGCCATGCATAGCAGCAGAGCAATCATTCCTGCATTTCTTCTTTTACTTCTGTTTTTTTTCACAAAATGGTTCATGTTCTTTATACTCTCTTCCTATTATTCTTATAGCTTCTTCATAATACTTCTGGCAACACTGATACCGTTGGCAGAAGCCTGCTGCAGCCCACGGGTCACAGATGCCCCATCTCCCATGGCACTTAAATGCTTCAGACTGGTTTCAAAATCCTTATTCACACTGACCTTGTTGGAATAGAATTTTACCTCCACACCATAAAGCAGTGTCTCATCACTGGCAATACCTGGTGTAACCTTATCTAATGCCTCTAGCATTTCCACAATATCCACCATAATCCGGTGAGGGAATACCAGGGACAGGTCTCCGGGCACGGCATCCTTTAGTGTAGGAATCAGATTGTTTCGATACAACCGTTCCTCTGTGGTTCTTCTTCCCCGCTTGAAATCTCCGAAGGTCTGAACCATGATTCTTCCATCACACAGCATGTTAGACAGCTGGGCAATCTGCTTGCCGTATTCGATAGGTGTCTTAAATGGCTTGGTAAAATTCTTGGATACCAGTAATGCGAAGTTGGTATTATTGGTCTTTCGCTCTTCTGATTTGTATGCGTGACCATTTACCACTGCCAATCCGTTATCATAATATTCTGTTGCCACCTCTCCGGAAGGATTGGTGCAGAAGGTACGTACCTTATCGTCAAAGGTAGGCGTATGATATACCAGCTTGGCTTCATAGAGATTCTTATTTAAGAACTCCATTACCTCGTCCCGCACCTCTACACGTACGCCAATATCTACAGTACCTACACTGGTAACAATACCATGCTTCTTGCAAATGTGTGCGAACCAGTCCGCACCCTCTCTTCCTACACCGGATACGATCTCTCTTCCACGAATAACCGTAGAGCCTACCAGAACCCCCTGAACCGCTTCCTGCTCTACCACCAGGTCGTCCACCATGGTATTAAATAGAATATCTACCCCATGATCTAACAAATCCTGCTGTAATCTGGCATAAATCTTATAGCCCTCTTCTGTTCCAAGATGCCGGATAGGGCACTCAATTAATTTCAGATTCGCATTGATTGCTTCCTTTCGAATCTGGCGAATTTCTTTTTCTTTGTCAACCCCATATACTTTCGTATCTGCACCGAATTTTAGATAGATATCATCTGACTCATGAATCAGCTTTACAGCCTCCTCATAGCCTAAGATTTCCGGCAGATTTCCTCCTACATCTGGAGAAAGGGATAATTTTCCATCTGAGAAAGCACCTGCACCTGCAAATCCGGTGGTAATAGAGCAAGGCTGACAGCTGACGCACTCCTTGGTTTTTCTCTTAGGACAGGCACGATGTTCAATAGGACGTCCCTTCTCAATCATGAGAATCCGCAAGTCTTCTCTATTATGACACAATTCATAGGCACAGAAGATTCCTGAAGGACCTGCACCTATAATAATCACATCATATTCTGTTTTCTTAATTTCTGACAAATTTCCCCCTGTTATTTCCAATACATTTACCTCAAATTTTCTTAATATTATTTACGCTTCTACAACCAGGTATCTGCCATTGCTTAATGGGAACACTTCCTGAGCATCTAAGATTTCATCCTCGCTCATTCCCGCAATATCCATACCATCTGCCATGTAATCAATGACTTCCTGTTTGTTCTGACATACTACTGCCATACAATCGATTAAGAACTCCTCCGCATCCTCCGGGGTTTCTGCTACGATTTCTGGAAATAGCTGCAGCTGTTTCTCAAGAAATGTTCTAATACATTCATCATCATATTCATACATATTAGATTCCTCCTTATAAATTATTGACTGGTACTGCATATCTCTATGGAAATATTGCAGTCCTGCTACATTATATTATAAATTATTTCAAAGCTCAATCGTTTCTTCTAATGCAAAGGAATAAATTATCTTTTCTTTCACCGGCTCATGGCAAATGCGTTCCAAAGATTCCCCATATAGCTGAAGCTGACGCTGATATCGCTTCACCAGCTCTTCCCTTGCAGATACCTTGTCGGTCTTATAATCCAGTACAACAATACCGTCCTCTTCCTGCCAGAATACATCAATAATTCCCTGTACCAGAATCATGTCCTGCAGCGACAGGGGCTTTTGCATATCTCCACGCTCCTCCGTGAAAAATGCTTCCGGAGCATCTCCAATAACAAATGCCCGCTCCAGAAACAGTTGTTCACGCTGTGCAGCCTTTGCCATACGATGAGCAGTTTCACTTTCCAGAAAATGCACCAGCTTCTTTACCAGCAGCAGCTGTTTTTGTTCCGCTGTAATCTTTCCTCCAGCCAGCATTTCCTTCAGCTGTCCGGTTACATCAAGCTGCAATGCCTCTCCTGTAAGGAAGGAGTCCTTGCCTGTAATAAGTCTGGTGAACTCATAGCATTCCAGGAAGCGATGCACTGCTGTTCCTCTTAATGCTCCCTGATTTTCCTCCTTGCCATGGCGGATAAATTCCGGAACAATGGCATTTTCCTTCCTGGTGACAAACATGGGTGCACTTTGTTCATCTGCATATGCCTTTTCCATAGCAAGATGTTTTATCTCAGATACTGAATATTTACTCTTATATTCCCCCTCCCCAGGATATGGATACTGATACTCCAGCCGCTGGCTGATGTTTTGGCAAATGTTCTCATCCGCCTGCTGCACAAGCTGCTTTAGAACCTCCTCTTTTCCCAGAACATGGGTTGCCTGGGTGATTTCCTGGTCTACCATAGCTTCCATTCCTACTATAGTAATACTATATTTGTCTGGATAAGATTTTATGGCAGGAATTACCCAGTCAAAATAAGTCCCTGCCGTGCTGCGTTTCGTGTAGCTTAGTGTTTTTCCCGCTGGCTGCATCTTTCTTATGGTATCTGCAGCCTTCTTCATGGTACCTGTAAGGATTAGCTTCTCCTTAGCACGGGTCAAGGCTACATACAACACTCTCAGCTCTTCTCCCAGACTCTCCTTGCCAACAGCATGCTGAACAATACGCTTATACAATGTATTCGACTTGACTCGTCTTATTCCATCAATATAATCTAATGCAATCCCATACTCTGGGTGCAGCACCATCTTTCCCTGGCTGTCCTTCTTATTGATTTGCTTTCCCATGCCACTGACAAATACCACAGGAAATTCCAGTCCCTTACTCTTATGAATACTCATAATACGAACTGCATCATCATTTTCACTGACTAGCTCTGCACCGCCGAAATCTACTTCATATTTCTGAAGTCTGCCAATATAATTTACAAAATGAAACAGTCCCTGATAACTGGTGCTTTCATATGCAATGGCCTGGTCTACCAGCTTCTCCAGATTGGCTTTTCTGTTGGCTCCTGAGGGCATAGCTGTTACATAGGTAAGAAATCCTGTACGTTTTAGAACAATCTCTATCATTTCATGAATGGGGGTATCCATAGATAATTCCCGCATTTCCCCTAGAAAATCCATGAAATATCCCACCTTTTCTCCTAACTTCTGCTCACTGTTTTCCTGCTCCTGGACGAACTTTCCATACTGGAAAAATGCCTCTGCAAAGGTACTCTCCTGACTCACCATGCGAATGCGTGCCATATCATCATTGGTAAAATCAAACATTTTAGAATGCAGTACTGCTGCCAGCGGAATATCCTGATAGGGATTATCGATTACCTGCAGCATATTTAACACAGTGCGCACCTCCATGGTGTCGAAATAACCTGTGATACTTGTCATATGCGCCGGAATCCCATTCTCTGTCAGCACATCTACAAAGGCCTGCCCCATGGTTCCCGGGCTTCGAAGAAGAATAACAATATCCGAATACCGCAGGGGACGAAGTATATGCTCTGCCTTATCTGTCACAGGAAGGTCCTGCATCAGCTGATGTATTTTATCCGCTACCAGCTTTGCCTCATAGGATGCAGCATCCTCTATGTACTGTTCCTCCAAAAGCTCACTGCTGCTGTCTCCCACCAGAATCTCCGGTATATATGAATCTCCTGCATCCGGGTAATCCTTTGCTCCCGTATATAATGCTGCAACATCATCATAGGCTACATTTCCCAAATCCTTTTGCATGGTCTTGTAGAAAATGTCATTGCAGAAATCCAGAACCTCATGACGGCTTCGGAAATTCATATGAAGGTCAATTCTCTGCTGTGGACCATCCGTAGTGGAAAACTGCTGATATTTACCCATGAAGATTTCCGGACGAGCCAGACGAAATCGGTAAATACTCTGCTTTACATCCCCTACCATGAAGAAGTTGTGTCCTCCAAAGGGTTCCTTGGAGATACTTCGAAGCAGGGTCTCTTGAATGTAGTTACTATCCTGATATTCATCAATCATAATCTCTTGAAAATGCTGGGCGAATTCCAAAGCAGCCTCTGTACTGTTTCCGGTTTCTTCGTCTACAAGAATTTCCAATGCCAGATGCTCCAAATCGTTAAAATCCAATAGATTGTGCTGCCGCTTTTCCTGGGTTAATCGTTCCATATATAAGTCCGTCAGTTCCACCAGTTCACCAGCAAATGGTGCTATGGCTTTCAGCTTCTCATAGATTTCGGACAGTGTCTGGGCGAAATAATCTTCCTTTAATTTCTTCATTCGTCCTTTGATATCCTCCCGCTTTCCCTTTACCTCATCTAAAAGCTCAGGGTCACCGGTATATCCTCTACTATTACCAATGGTGGCATATTTCATATGTGCAAACAGATCCTGAAGAATCTCATAATCCGTTTCTGACAGAAATTGATGATACATTTCTATATCTGCAGACAGGCTCTTACGATAACAGGCAGGACCATCCGGGCGATTGGTGATTTCCAATAACTGACTGGTTTCCTCCCGCATATCCTTAATATCTGTCAAAACCTCCTGAATCATTTCCTGCATCCATAAGGTATGGCGAAGCTCTTCTTCTGACTGGACCTGGTAGCCTTTTACCGCCTGCTGCAGCCATTTCCTGGGCCAGGGATAGCTGATTGCCACGTGATACAGCTGTTCTATCATATCTACAATCTCCTGATCCCGGCTGCCCTTAGCATAAGTACTCACCAGATTAAGAAATGCTTCACGGCCTTGGGCATATTGCTCCTCTAACAGCGTATCTAACACCTTCTGTCGAAGCAGCTTCATTTCACCTTCATCCCCCAGTCGAAACTCCGGGTCCAAACCAATTTCCTGGAAATGATTCCGTATTACATACAAGCAAAAGCTGTGAATGGTAGTAATCTGTGCATTATGCACCAGAGTCAGCTGTCGCAGTAAATGTGGATTCTCAGGATTTTTCTCCTGTGCCTCTTCAATCGCTCCCCGGATTCTCTCCCTCATTTCTGCTGCTGCTGCATTTGTGAAGGTTACCACCAGCATCTGATCAATATCCACCGGATTGGTTTCATCACATACCTTTTGAATAATCCGCTCCACCAATACAGCGGTCTTACCGGAGCCGGCAGCTGCAGATACCAGAATATCCCGGTCTCTTAGTGTGATGACCTGTTGCTGTTCCTCGGTCCATGTATTACTCATCCAGGTCACCTTCCTTTCCCTCTACCTTTGCTCTCATCTCACCTAGAATCTCATTATCATCCTTTATTTTCTTCAGCTTGCGATATTCATAGCCTGAAAGTGTGCTGTCAAATCCGCACACTCCATGGTACGGACAGTACATACACCCATCCTCTTTATCCAGCTGATATGGCTTGCAATCTACTTCTCCCTGCTGAATCTTACGCCCTACATTGGTAATATGCTGTGCCACATAAGCCTCCATAAGCGCAAACTGCTCTGTAGTAGCAACATTTGATTTCTTTCCCAGACTGCCATCCTTATTTCGTGTGACAGGAATCACACTGCTGCTTCCTGAGATATTTTCATCCATCGCCTGAATAACCTTTTCCTCTGCATTTACCAGCCCCCGCATACGAAGCTCCTTTAACAGCAGCTCCTCTATTTCCTCTGCCCCTGGCTTATCCTCCACCAGCGGATTATCAATATGATAATAGAACATACCTGCCGGCTCTACTTCCTTGTTGGGATATTGTCTGGTCAGCTTTTCTGTGGCTGCTCCCAGATATAGAATCAGCTGAATCTGCAGTCCATAGAACATATTCAGCAGACTAAGCTTCTGATTTCCTGATTTATAATCTATGATTTTTACATAAATTTTATCCTCATCTTCATAGGTATCCATCCGGTCAATCTTACCTCGAAGCTGCAGCTGCTCCGTCTCGTCTAACTGAAACCGCAGAGCATCCAGATTATCTGCTGCTCCAAAGGATACCTCAAAGCCTGCTGGGGTGAATTTTCCCTTTCGCACCTGCCTGGTCAGTGCCCAGATACAGCGGCTCATGGTATGCTCCATTTTCTTTAGCACAAAAGCATCCCGGGCATTCTCCATTAATTCTGATTTGGTCATGGTCTGGTACGTGGACAAAATAGCTTGAGACAAGATTTGCTTACTCGCTTCCTCTGTAACATCAAACCAGCTAAATTCTGATTCCTGCAATAGCTTGGAATACATATCCAGAGTCTCATGGTACAGCGTTCCCATATCCACCACTTCCAGTGCATGCTCCCTACGCTCTGACAAACGAAGTCCATAATTTAGGAAATATGCATAGGCACAGCTGCTGTACTGCTCTAACCGGGTCACACTTCCCTGTAGGGTATCTCCTGTTATGGCTCGCATGACAGCATTCCCCACCATTTCCTTCTTGTGGGAGTAAAATACCGCCTCACGAATCTGTTTCATTTCCTCTATAGGATGCGTCTCATACCATGCCAGCATAGAGGACAGGATAGCTTCATCTACCGGACTTGCCTTATCCTGGGCAGCATAGTCTCTAAGGCTTTCCACCAGATAATTTCTGGCAGTGGCTTCTGTAACAATGCGATCCATTCCGGTAAGATTTTCTATCTCTGTTACCTGCAGCTTTGGAAATAATTTCTCTAAGGTTCCAATCAGATAGGAACGTCTGACACTGCTGCCGTCTCCTGCCACTCGACCGTAGGTAATCACCAGCTTTTCAGATGGTTTGGTCATCATCAGATAGAGATAGAACTTCTGCATAAATGCCTTCTCTCTATCCGTAGGTGCCAGCTCATAATCCGCTTCCTTCAATAGCTCCCGCTCCATTTGGGACAAGATACCACCCCGTCCCAGGCTCTTTGGAATTGCCCCATCATTTGCCCCAATTAAGAAAATCACCTTCATGTGCTCTAGGCGGGTTCGTTCAATATCTCCAATGACAATGCTGTCATGACTGGGCGGAATAATGCCTATTTTAGCAGTCTCTAATCCTGTCTCAAGAATCTGGATATACTCCCCGGCATCCATCATCTCCTCTCCTAGAAGTGTTACCATCTTATCTAGAAGGTTCATCACAAGACCGTATATTTCCTCATACTCCCGTGCCTTTACATACTCTCCCTGCTCTCTTAATATGCTCTCCTTCTCCTGAATCCGCTCCTGTATATGATAGGACAGAAGAAACTCATACAATGCCTTGGAGAACTCCTCTACACTGTGCTCTTTTCCATGAACCTTCTGAAGAAATGGCGCTACCGCCTCCATGAATTTCTCACGAATCTGATTGATTTCCACCAATTTCTCACTGTCATATCCCTTGGGCAGCACAGTAAATGGGTGTAGAAATTTGTTTTGACCACAAATCCCGGATACTACCAGATAATTGTCCAGAATATCCCGTTCTTCCATGGATAGATTATGCAATCCACTGCGTAAAAAACGGGAAACGCTTTCGTAGGAGAAATAATCTGTAACCATTTCAAAGGCAGCACTAATCATTTCTATGAAGGGATGGAAAACAATGTCCGACTTGGTATCAATAAAATAAGGCAGACCATATTCTGTGAAAATAGAAGGCACATAGTGACGATAGCTGTCTAAATTAGCGCAAACAACAGCAAAATCCCGATAATGATAGCCCTTCTTCCGAATTTCTGCTACAATGCGTCCTGCCACAAATTCCAATTCGCTTCTTGGACCAGGCAGACTATAGATTTGTATCTGTGATTCCTCATTTTCCCCAGAGTAGGCATGATATCTCATACGAAACAAGTTCTGCTCCAAATGGAAAAGCTCCCCCTTAGGAGAGAATCGAATCTTTTCCTGCATATCCATTCGTATGGGATCTAACACCTGTGTTCCTGTCTCTCTTGCCATCTTCACCAGACTACAGGTCATCTTCTTACTCATAGCAAATAATTCTGCCTCTGTAGGAAGCATTAGATAATCCTCATTTACATCCATAGTGACTGTCACTAACATTTGTCTGGTTAGCCTGAGAAGCTGACGAAGGAGCTGATTTTGAATGGGTGTAAAACCGGTAAAGCCATCAAACACCATAACAGAATCCTTCACCAGTGGAGAATCCTCTACCACATCAATTAAAAGCTGAAGAATTTCTTCTGTGGTAATGTACTTTCCCTGAATGTAATCCAAAAAGCCCTGATACATCACTAAAATATCCTGGGCCTTGTATCGAAATGCCGGACTCATGGTCTTACATTCTATCATTTCCTCCAGCCCCTCAGGATTCACATTATACTGGGTAAGCTCAGAAATCAGGGATTTCATTTCTGAGATATATCCCTTTTTCGTCATCTTTCCCTTTAATACCGTAAGCTCATCCTTCTTATTCTCTGCCACCTTACGAAGCACCAGGTTTTTTCCCGTCTCTTCTAGGACATCTCCTGTACCAGTCCCCAATTCATCAAAGACACGAAAGGCTAATCGGTCGAAGCTTAACACATCAATATTCATAATGGCATGATCCGGATGCAAATGTACCAGCTCCTTTTGGGTCTCCATGGTAAACTGCTCCGGAACAATAACCAGATAGCTTCTCTTTGGATGCTTTCTGGATTCTTCAATAACCCGTTCATATAAATACGTGGATTTACCACTTCCTGAATTTCCAATGATAAATTGTAGTGACATAATCCCCTCCTGATGAAATGTTATTCATGAAACAGCATAAGAAACACAGCTGCAAGTCCCACACAAGCTGTCCATACACTACGGCAACCCACAGCATTGGTCATGACTGCTCCAATAATCGCCCCCACTATAAATGTAAGTATGATTCCATAATATCGCATACTATGTACAATACTTTCCCCATCTCTCTTTTGAAAATAATGAATCAGGTGTTCCGTTCCACTACGTAAATTGCCGGTACACATCGTAGTTGCAAATACCTTCCCGTTCATTTTCCGGAAGGACTGTACCTGCAGTGCACATACGAAGCTTACCAGTACATTTGCCAGGGTATCCCACGCCCCCTCAGGAAGAAATCCCACCACCACAAGGGTAATACATTCTATCGCTAAAACAACCTGCCGCCAATGCAGAATGGGAACCTGCTCATTTCTGCTTCGAATGATTTCTGCAATGGTTGTTCCTGCCACAAACGCAAAAATAGGAACCAGATAATACAAGCTTCTTTTCCAGTTCCCCTGTGACAGGTGAATGCCAAATAAAATCATATTTCCCGTTTGGGCATTGGCAAAAACCTGCCCTCTGCACAAATAGGTGTATGCATCAAGAAATCCCCCTACAACTGCTAGGAGGACTCCTGTAATATATCGTTCCGACATTTGATACTTATTTACTTTATATGTTTCAGACTTCTTCATCTACTTTAATCCCCTTCAAGTCCGCTTCCAGAAGATTCATGGAATTCTTAATATCATCCAGGCTCTTGCTTACTTCCTGGTTGCTATTCTTTTCTGTTGCCTGTTCTATTATATCACGAACATCCAACTCTGGGGAATTATTTTCCTGCTTCTCTTTTTCTGCCTCTGCCTTTTCCTGAGCCTT
>CAZYYO010000049.1:0-18911 GCA_964650965.1 uncultured Lachnospiraceae bacterium
CCCTGCATCATGGGTTGCCCCTGCATCATGGGCTGTCCTTGCATTTCAATGGGGTCTGGCTGCATCTCTGGAAATGGTTGCTGTTTTTCATCAAAGGCTTCATCATCTATTGTAGAAGCCGAATCACTTTCCATATTGGATGTAACCGATGCGCACATTTCCTTTGCTAATGAAATCGGATATAGCTGCATCATTTCGCTGTTGATAAGATCGCCAATTTCCATTTTAAAAGCAATCTTAACAAATTGTTGCTTTAGGAATTCATCAATATTGCTGCCATCTCCCGATTCCTGCAAATCTATCAATTCAGAGGATGGGGGGCTAATATCAATGGTCTTATTTAACATGGATGATAAGGATGTGGCCGATGAGCCCATCATTTGATTCATCGCCTCGCTAATGGCGGAAAGATAAATTTCACCAACCTCACCATCTACGTTATTGCCATCACCACCCATCATCAGGTCGGTAATCACCTTCACATCATGTTCTTTCAGCACTAGGATATTACTTCCATCAAGGCCTCGGGTATATGCTATCTTCACTAATACACAAGGTCTTTCATAGGCCTCTACCACCTCTTCCCAGGTTGAAGTAGTAACAACCGGAGTTGAAATTTCCACCTTCTTATTTACAAGGGAAAATAAGGTTGTCGCGGCCGTTCCCATACTGATATTGGCTATTTCACCAATGGTATCTGCCTCTAGGGGTGTTAACTGTTCCCCCGCAGCCGAAGAATCCACAGCCCCACCGCCACTAAGCAGTGCATTTATTTCTTCCTGAGATAATACTCCGTCACTCATTCTTACTGTTCCTCCCTAATTACTGAAGTAATACGCACAGCGTAATCTTCCCCAGTTGCTCCTGGCAATGCTGTGAATTTTTTCATATTTCCCACAAACACCTCTAATTCCTGGTCTACCTTAGTATCTAAACGAATAATATCTCCAATCTGCAAACCTGAAAAATCACTAACTGATATCACACTGTTTCCAAGAATCGCTTTCACCGGAATTACTGCCTTAGATATGAGCGATTCAATATCCTCCGCATATTCCATCTGTCCTTTTTCCTGCATATTCGAATACCAGAATTTGGTATTTAACTTATCCATCACCGGTTCTAAAGTGATATAAGGAAGACAGATATTCATCAGACCTTCCACATCCCCCACTTTAATGTTAATGGTTACAATGGCAATCATTTCCTGCGGTGAAATAATCTGCGCAAATTGCGAATTGGTTTCAATACGTTCTAGTCGTGGATTAACCTCCAGCACATTTTGCCAGGGTTCTCTTAACAGCTCCACACAGGTAGTCATAATCCTTTCAATAATCAGAAGCTCTATTTCAGAGAATTCTCGTACCTTATCTAATGGTTCTCCTTCTCCTCCAAGCATTCGATCTACCATGGCAAACCCTAGATTAGACGCCATTTCCATAATAATTGTTCCCTTGAGAGGTTCAAAATTAACAATTCCCAAAAGAACCGGGTTGGAAAGTGCATTGGAGAATTCCATGTAGGTAACTGCTTCGGAATTCATAACCTCAACCTGAATGTTCTTTCTTAAATATACGGGAAGGTTGGTAGAAAGTAATCTTCCATAATGTTCAAATATAATTTCCAGGGTTCTTAAATGCTCCTTGGAAAATTTTGATGGACGGGCAAAGTCATAATTTCTTACCTGCTTCTCACCACTTTTTTTAATTTCTTCAACATCCAGTTCACCACTGTTAAGGGCTTGAAGTAAATTGTCTATCTCATTCTGAGATAAAACATCACCCATGACTTTCACCACCTGTTCTGCATCATAATTTTGTATTTACTGGTATGTGGAACTTGAGAATCCAACAGCTACGATAAAGTCCTCTGGAAACAGCTTCTGCAAGTCAGCCAGAATTGCATCCTGAACCGCCTGAGGGTCAGCCTTGATTTCTTCATAGGTGTAAGTTGCTACCACATTGTTCACTTCTGTCTTAATCAGACTTGGCTTTGCTTCCAATTCTTTCTTGTAATCATCAAATTTATCTGCTTCCTTGTTTAAGGAAAGAGACACGGTAAGCACCGCATAATGTTCCTGGCCATCCTCTCCCTTTTTCAGATTAATTGTCATGGTATCTGCAATATCATAAACGTCAATCTGCTCAATAGGAATATTCTCTTCACTGGCTCCCGGCTCATCGCTTAACTCCAAATCAATGGCTGAGCTGATTTGTGTAATCAGCTTATTTGCCTTCTGGGTTTCTGGAACAATGGTAATTGCAAGCACTGCAGTTAATACCAAATTCACTAAAACCAATGCAAGAATAACAACGGTAATCAGATTTTTTTTCATGTGAATCCTCTTTTCTGTAACTTTAGATTTCCAATCCAGAAATAATTTTACTGGATGTCCTCAGAATTATAAGAATTATATATCTTTATTTCTACTCTTCTGTTTCTTGCTCTTCCTTCGGCGGTAGAATTGTCAGCCACCGACACATATTCTCCTCTTCCTGAAGACTTAATATGGGCAGGGTCAATGGATGTATGTTCCCGAATGTAATCAGCCACATACAGTGCCCGATACATGGATAATACATTATTATCCGCGTACTTATCCGAGCTAATGGGTACATTATCTGTATGTCCCTCAATTTCAATGATGTTTTGATTATAATTGTTAAGTATCTGGCCTATTTTATCTACTAATGGCAAAGCCTCGCTTCTAAGCTGTGTCTCGCCGGAATCAAAAAGCAACGCGCCATTTAAGGTAATCTGAACATATTGGGCATTAAAATCCACTTCCACCTGATCTTGTATTCCGTATTGCTGGGACATTTCCTCTATCTTCTGTGACATTTGCTCACTTTCGGATAGTTCCTTTTGCTCATAAGCATCCTCCACTGTAGTCCCTTCATCTTCAGCATTATCTGTCTGCCCTTGACTTCCCGTGGAATTATTAAAATATACATCAAACTGTTCTAGCTGACTGATTCCAGAGGAAATCAACTGTCCTTCTCCCACAGATGATCCACCTGCAGGTAACACACTAAAACTGCTTTGTAGACTAGCAACCACCATTTCAAACTTCTCAGCATCCACGGTAGACATGGAAAACAGTAAAACAAAGAAGCATAAAAGAAGGTTCATCAAATCACTAAATGTGGCCATCCAGGCTGGGCTTCCCTTAGGGGCTTCCTCTTTTTTCTTTCTTGCCACTAGCTCTCACCTCCGGCTTCCTCATCCTCCTGACCAACACTTTCTCTACTTGCAGGTGGAAGGAAGGATTTCAGTTTTTCTTCAATAACCCTTGGATTTTCTCCTGCCTGAATGGACAAAAGTCCCTCCACAGTTACTTCCTTCATCATAATTTCTAAATCATTATTTACCTTCAGCTTGGCAGCGGTTGGGCTTGCCAGCCAGTTAGCTACCAAAGAACCATACAACGTAGTAATCAAGGCAGTTGCCATACTAGGTCCTATGGTAGAAGAATCTTCCATATTATTTAACATATTAATTAAGCCTACCAGAGTACCAATCATACCCCAGGCAGGACCCATTTCAGCCCACTTCTCCCAAAATCCAATAACCTTGGCATGTCTAGCTTCAATGCAGGATAAATCAGTCTCTAAGATTCCTCTTACCAGCTCCGGATCGGTTCCATCCACAACCAGCATGATTCCTTTTTTCAGAAATTCATCATCAATATCAGCTGCCGCCTCTTCCAATGCAAGCAAACCTTCTTTTCTAGAAATATTGGACATCTTAATAATATTGGCAATCACCTGTCCTACATCACCTGTATTGGGTTCCTTCAACGCAATGGTAAGTCCCTTTAAGCCATTGATAAAATCAGGAAGCTTGTGAGAAAACAGTGTGCTGGCCAGAGAACCGCCAATTGTAATTATAACAGAAGCCGGGTCAATATAGTCCGGGAGTGCTCCTATACCACCTGCTGAAATAATTCCAAAAAGAATCATTCCAAGTCCTAATATCATTCCAATAAGTGAAGCTAAATCCAAATTTGTCACCGTCCTGTTAATGTTCTCGTTTTTTGCATTTTTTCATAAGTTCTTTATGATTTTCTAATAAACGCAGAGTAACACTTTTATTTAATTTTACTAAACTTTACCCCTCTTGTCTACTTGAAATTACAAATAAATCCTTTCTGCTTTCTAATCATACAAAAAAACATATTTTTCTACATGTGGTAACACATAAGAAAAATATGTTTTTTGTTATGCTATATCTAGTAGCTTATCTTATCTCTTCAGATTAACCAGTTCCTCTAACAACGCATCACTGGTTGTTATGATTCTGGAGTTCGCCTGGAATCCTCTCTGGGTGGTAATCATCTCTGTAAATTCAGCAGACAAATCCACATTGGACATTTCCAGCTGTCCTGTTGCCATACTGCCTCCATCAGCAGTTACTTCCACTCCAATACCATCAAATTCTCCAGAATTCAATGTCTGAGAGTAACAGCTGTTGCCAAGGCTTTCCAATCCCGATGCATTGGCAAACTGTGCTACGGCAATCTGGCCTAACAGTACATTATTACCGTTATCATAGGTTCCGTAAATCTTACCCGTTCCGTCAATGGAGATTCCTGTCATGGTTCCTAATTTCTTTCCAACTCCTGTAGTACCATCCACAGCGCCCTTCTCTATTCCTAAGGTTGAGCTTCCACCATGCTCCTGATTCAGGCATTGTGAAAAATCAATATCAATATCTGCAAATTGTGGACCAAGAGCTGTCATATTCAAGCTAACGCTATCATTTCCTGCAGCATTTACATAAGAGAAGGTACCATCTGCCTTATTAAACTGTAAGGTGTAATTGGTGGTTGGTGTGGTAAGCGTCAACGCACCTGTTCCATCTGTTGCCGTGGCAATGGTTCCGCTGGCAATGGTTTCTTCATCTATCCCATACATCTCAGCAAGAGAGATAAACTTGGTTACCTCTGGTGTAACACCAGAAGTGGCAAAGGTATAACCGGTAACGCCTCCCTGAGTGGTTGGATCTCCCTGTAAATACAAAACATTTCCACTTTCATCAACGGTAGAAATACTGCTAGTTGTTGCTGTAAAACTATCATCCAATGCATAGCTTTTTGATGATGTAGTGTCCGTACCGAATAAGGAATTCAGATTATTGCCTGCAGCTAACCAGGGAACTAAGATATCCTGATTATCTTCATCATAAATATTACTTAACTCTACCGTATAAGTTCCTGCTGTAGTATCTGCAGATTTTACAGAGAATTTAGCATTGTAAGAATATCCCAGTGCATCATAGAACTTCAAGCTCATCGCATATCCATTTTCACTGTTTACACCGGTATCATTCTTATCTACCAGTCCGGAAACGGTTGCATTGGTGGTTGCTTCCGGTGCAGATGTAAGATTGGATGGCTGCATAACACGAAGCGCTGATACAGTATCCTTTCGAATATCTCCGGTATTTGGATCTACCTGCCATCCCATTACCATATATCCGGTACTAGACATACACAAATTACCATTGCCGTCTGGGTAAAAGGAACCAGATCTGGTAAACAAGGTTTCCGAACCATTGCTTACGATAAAGAAATTCGTGCTATTACTATCTGTTAATTTAATATCAAATGCCTCGCCTGTACTTTGTGCGGCTCCGGCACTGGTAATGCTGACTTTTGTTGAACCGCTGGTTACACCAAGTCCAATCTGCGTTGCATTCTTACCACCTGTTGTAGCAGTTGCTCCGGAAGCTCCGGAAGTTGTCTGATACATAATATCTGTAAAGGTTACAGAAGATGATTTAAATGCTACTGTATTTACGTTTGCGATGTTATTACCTATAACATCCATTTTGGTCTGGTGTGTCTTAAGTCCTGACACTCCAGAGTATAATGCTCTCATCATAATGAATGACCTCCTAGTGAGAGTCTGTAATGTTTGCCACTTCTGTCAGTCGGTGGCAATAGCTTCCAAAAGGTCCAGCTATACGATTACAGCTCCATCAATATTTGTAAAAATTTTATCTGTTGATTCGTTTTGATCCATGGCAGTTACAACGGTTTGATTTGGCACATTTACAATAAATGCCAGGGAATCTACTAAAACCAAGGATTCGTTAATTCCCTTTTCACTCGCCTTTTGCACGCCAGCCTCCAAACGCTGATTCTGTTCCTGGGACAAGCTGATATTTCGATTGTCCAGTCGCATTGCTGCATGCTTGGAGAATTTCAGCTGTGAGGCTTCCTGACTAGTAAGCTTCTCACTTAAAATATTCTGAAAAGATGCTCCCGAAGAATCCACTTTATCAGGGGTTCTCGTTTTGCTTTGATTCAGATACTGGTTGGCGACCTGCTCTATGGAAGTAAATGAATTACCTATTTGATTCATATCACCGCCTCCTAATTAAGCTTCTGTGCTGCCCTGCGTATCCTCTGTATCTTCGGTTCCTTCACTGCCCTCTACAGCATCTGTCTTATCCTCTGTTGTGCCGGCTGCTTTCTTAAGCTCTGCTAACTTGGTTTCTAAGGTCTCAAGCTTTTTCACATCATCAGCACTAACAAACTGTAATTGGTAAGTATCCATGGAATCTAGTATCTCTCTAACTGCAGTAAGCTTCTCTTCATCTGATGTGGTGAGATTTGCCTCTGTTGGCAATTTTGCAACCAAATCAGTAATGGTCTGAGCCGTTACCACTGCTTCATAATACTGTTCATCTGCAACGCTATATAAATCGTCAATACTGTACAGCTTATCATTTACTGATAAATACATATCTCCGTCATCATTTTGAACAAAATCAACTTTTCCAGAGACATAGTTGGTATTTCCATCGGAATCTGTGGTGAGCAAAATAACATATTTTCCAACCAAGGTACCGGCTTCCATATTTGCCACCTGATCCTGAACAGCCTGAACTGCTTCAATTTGAGAGAAGGATGCAAGTTCTGATACATATTCGGTATTACTTGTAGGCTCCAACGGATCCTGATACTGCATCTCAGCCACCAACAGCTTAAGGAACATTTCCTTATCAAAGGTTGTACCATTGTTTTTGGCGGTAGAGCTTGTTGTGGCATCAGCACTGGAATCCACCAGTTTGCCATCTGCTACGGATTGAACTAATGACATAGATTCTCCTTTCTTTATGCTGTGTAATTTACGGTGTTACCATTGTCTCTCATCATCCTGGCCACAAGTTCCTCTTCTTCTGTCATAAGGCCTTGCATTGTCATAGGATCACTGAGGTCAATGTTTCTTCTTCGGGAAGTGCGCTGTTCCATTTCTTCCCCCTGCTGCTGTTCCCGTTTTGCCTGTTCATCCAGGTTCTTTTCAAACTCATGTGTGGCAACGGATACCTGAACAGAATCAACCTTCACGCCCTGCTGATTCAAATTTTCTCTCAGCTGAACCATCTGGCTTTCTAAGGCTTCCTTCACGGTTTCGTTCTGGGTATAAATATGTGCACTGATATTGCCTTCCTTCTGGGTTACCTCCATAAGTACCTTGCCTAGGCTGGCAGGATTTAATTCCATTTCCATGGTGGTTTCACCAAGGGCAAAGGTAATACGTGCCTGTTTCACAATCTGCTCCATCATAGCCTTCGCATCTGTAATATAAGATGCTGCATTGACGCCCTGAGTCGTTGTGGTTTTTGGACTGTCCACAGGTGTAAATTGGTTGTCAGACATCGCAGTAAGATGATTCTGATGATCTTTTACACTGTGTTTTTCACTGTTTTGTTCCTTGGAATCCATTGGGGCATCCTGCTGGGATGAAGTATTCGCTTCCTCTGCTGTTTCATGGACAGCAACTGAAATATCGATCTGTTTGGACGTTCCATCCTCATCTTCGAAAACTGCTTCTTCCACCGGCTGCCTGGTCTTGTCCATATTTGTGGTCAAAAGACTTTCATCCATGGGTTGGTTTTGCTGATTCGTCCCGGTTTCGTCCCTGGGTTCTGTTATTATTTCTGTTGTTAAATCCACTTCTTCCGGCAGCATATCTGTTTGTTCTGTCTGCATTTCATTTGATGCATTACTATCAGGTTGTTGTACTGATTGTAACTCCTGATTCATTTGTTCAATGGCTTCTAAGGTCATGTTTGTTGTCTGTAACAAATCACCGGTAAGCTGATGAACACTACGAAGAATATTCGTATACTCATCGGTCAATAACAGTTCCACACTGGAATCTGTACCTGTTAAGGTCATAATGAGCTGTGTTAAGTTCTCCGGCTTGGCTAGATCCATGTAATTCAGTCCCAATGTTTCCATTGCCTGCTCCACTTCTTCTTCGCTAATACCTAATTCTTCCTTAAGCACATCCTTAACATTCTCTTCAAATGCATCCGTTTCTTCCTGAATCTGGTTACGGTCAACGGAATCCTGTGCCTTTTGAATAACAGGCTTACTGTCCCTTTGTACGTATGATTCAGATAACGAGCTATCAGAAACAGTATCATCTTCAACGCTTTTTTTACTTGTTTGCTGTGATGAATTTACCATTAACTTTTGAAAACTCATTTCATTCACTTTTGGTGTCTGATTTCCGCTGGATGCACGTTGAGTACTTTGAGCTACCGGCAAGTTTGTTATACTTGCACTTGTCATGTTTCTTCCTCCTTCCTTTTTTTCAGTTTTCAAGCTGCAATTTGATCCATTTTTCCAGGATCTTTGCTCTCCATGATATGGAAAGCAAATCTATTCCTAAGGTTCCATGAGCTTGGTTACTTTTGCGGCCGTATCTGCATTCATGGCTCCTAGAATATTCCCTCTTGATTTGGCATCCATCTGCCAAAGTATTTTACCTACCAATTGTAAATCATCTGTCATGGTATTAAAAATTGCCGCCGCCTGGGCTGGCTTCATATTGGAATAGGTTGCTGCATATTGTTTGATTTGTTCCTCTGATTGTAATTGTTGAACCACCTGTTTATATAACACTTCTGCATTATCCGGTTCTATGCTCTCATAATATGCCTTATATTCATTTATATCGGGTGCATTGTCAGAAAAAACAACCTCTTCGTAAAATTTTTCTTTTTCTGCTTCAAAGGATGCTTCTGCTTCCTTATATTCCTGCAATTCTTTCGCTTGTGCTTCTAAATCAGAAATATGTGCACTGTTTTCACCATTTGCAGATTTTGCCTCTTCCAATTCCTTCTCTAATTCCTTGATTCTGGCAACAGCATCGTCCATAGATGCATAAGAGTAAGCTGCATCCTCCTGGGCATATTCCTCTGTCTCAGGTAATATTTTATTAATAACCGGAACATCCTTTAGCACTGGATATAAAACCGTAGAACCAAATCCCCCCACGTCCATTTTAACCAGTAATGCAAGAATTGCCAGCCATACCACAATAATCAATACAGCAACAAAACCAATGAGAAGCTTTCCTCCAACAGTTTCTTCTTCCTCCTCCGTGGTTTCTCCCTGGCCCTTTGCTTTTTTCTCTTCTTTTTCCTTTTTCTTCTGCTCTTTGGCCGCTTTCCGCTGTGCCTTCTTATCTAATTTTTCCTCAGCCATTTTTTACTCCGTATTATCATCCTTTATTATGGTAGCTATAGCTTACAAGTTCATCTGTCACTTTGTTTTCCTGGGAATTAAGCTCTCCCTTAAAAGAATCAAATGCCTTCTCTTTTAGATTCTCATGGGTTTTGCGATCCTTCATCACATCACTTAACCGTGTCCTGGCCAATTCCAAATTCTTTTGGGCAATATGAAGCTCCATCATTTGCGCTCGAATCAGCTGTTTCATTGTATCAATGGACTTCTTAGTTGTAGAAATTTCCCTTAAATCCAAAGTTCCCTTGGATAATTCCTTTAGATGCTTCTCATATCCACTTCTTCGAATCATAAGTTTGGAAAGCTTGTCCTGCTCTTCCATCACTTTTGCATTCGCCTGAGCATAGGCAATCTTTTCCTGGCTCTCTAATTTCTGTTTGATTTGCAGGATATTCTCCATACGATACTTAAACTTTGCCATCTATTATCACCTTATGTTTAAAAAATATCCTCTAATTGCTGAATAATCTGTTCAAAATCAAATTTTTCATGGGTTTCCTGACACAAAAATGCATTCACCTGATCGATCTTAGAAATTGCAAAATCTATATTTTTATTGGAGCCTGGTTTATATGCTCCAATATTAATCAAATCCTCTGCTTCCTGGTAGGTAGCAAGTACATTTTTCAATTTTCCAGACACCATCTTATGATCCTTCTCCGCTATGGAGCTCATAACCCTGGAGATACTCTGCAACACATCAATGGCTGGATAATGATTCTTCTGAGCCAGACTTCTTGAAAGCATAATATGACCATCTAGAATACTTCTAGCCGTGTCTGTAATAGGTTCATTAAAATCATCGCCATCTACTAAAACGGTATACAAGCCTGTAATAGAACCCACACTAGAATTACCTGCTCTTTCTAACAGCTTGGGCATCTCAGAATACACACTGGGTGGATATCCTCTGGTAACTGGTGGCTCCCCGGAAGCAAGTCCGATTTCTCTTTGCGCCATGGAAAAACGAGTCAGGGAATCCATCATAAGCAATACATCCTTCCCCTGGTCTCTAAAATATTCCGCAATCGCAGTTGCTGTTTTTGCTGCTTTATTACGTATCAGCGCCGGTCTGTCCGATGTGGCAACTACCACCACGGAACGTTTCATTCCTTCTTCCCCTAAATCACGCTCAATAAATTCCCGTACTTCTCTTCCTCGCTCTCCTATTAATGCAATCACATTAATATCTGCTTTGGTGTTTCGTGCAAACATTCCCAGCAATGTACTCTTTCCCACACCAGAACCGGCAAAGATTCCAATACGCTGTCCCTTTCCTACTGTAATTAATCCGTCCACCGCTTTAACACCCAACGGAAGTACCTGGGAAATAATCTCTCGTTCCATCGGGTCCGGCGGCGGTGCTTCCACTGGATATTCCTGTTTTAACGTCAGCACATCGACATCTGTAGGTCGTCCAATACCATCTACAGAATGTCCTAGTAATTCATCTCCTACAGCAATCGCAAGGGGCTTTCCGGTATTACGAACAATACACCCTACACCTACCCCTTCTACACTTTCATAGGGCATTAGCAGAAGTCGTTTATCACGAAATCCCACTACTTCAGCCAGAATTGTTTTATTCTTTGCCTCGTCAACAATGATTTCGCATAAATCATTTAGTTTTGCATCTGGTCCAACAGATTCCATAGTAAGCCCTACAATTTTAACTACCTTTCCCAGACAATTAAAGTAGGTTCTGTCAACCAGCGTTAAATATTTTTTTACATTAACATCCACATGCATCATCCTTACAGACTCAGTGTTCTTAAGTCCTTTAATAAATTTTCTAGCTGCACTTCCAGACTACAGTCAAAAACACCGCCATCTGTTTCAATAATACATTGGTTCTTTTCTAACAGCGGGTCCAAAATAAAATCAAGCTTTACACCAGAACCAACCTTCTCTTGTAGCATTTCCTTACTGTCTATAAGGGACTTATAATTGTCTTCATTTACCTTGATTTGAAACTCTTTGCTGCTTTCTATATGTAATATAGCATTTTCTACCAAATGAACCAGTAATTCCTTTTTATCTCCAAATTGGATCATGAAAACCTGTTCAAACACCTGGGCAATCACATCAATCAAATCCTTTTCCATGGATTCCTGTTTTTCTTGATATTCGCGATTTAAAGCATTCATTCTCTGCTGGTACTGATTCTCCTGTTGCTTCTGTTCCTCCATAGCCTGCTGGATTCCCTGCTGATAGCCTTCCTCCTGCCCCTGGGAGAATGCCTGCTTTCTTAAATCTTCAGCTTCTTGTGTCCCCTGCTGAAGGATTTGTTTTGCCTGTTCTCTGGCCTGGGCAAGAATCTGTTCTGCCTCTTCCTGAGCCAAAGCCTTATAGTCTATTTCCGGCTCTACTACCTCCGGTGTATCCTCTGAAATTCCTTCTTGAAATTCAGCCTCTGGATTTTCGCCCTCTATCTCGTCTTGCTGGCTTCTTTGTCTCTCCTGAAGCTTTAATTCAAAAAGGTGAATTTTCTCCTGAACAATCTCATTGGAATCAATCACGCGTGTGGCTGAGCCACTTTCTTTGATTCCCTGACTTTTTAATAAATTAGACAATCAGCTCGTCACCTCCACCTCTGGAAATAACAATTTCTGCAGAATCTTCTAATTTTCTGATAATTCCAACAATCTTCTGCTGTGCCTCTTCTACATCCTTCATTCGGACTGGTCCCATATATTCCATATCTTCCTTAATCATAGATGCAAGACGAGAAGAAAGGTTCTTAAAGATTGCATTCTGAACTTCTTCATTTGCTCCCTTAAGTGCAATGCCAAGGTCCCCGTTATCCACATCACGCAGTACACGCTGAATTGCCCGATCATCCAGCAGTAGAATATCTTCAAATACGAACATCTTCTTTCGAATTTCCTCGGCCAGTTCTGGTGTTTCAATTTCCAGAGATTCCATAATACGTTTCTCTGTACCACGGTCTACTGTATTTAAAATTGCGACAATAGAATCCACACCGCCCGCAATGGTATAATCCTGATTGATCAACGATGAGAGCTTTCTCTCTAGAACCTGTTCCACTTCTTTTATGATTTCCGGAGATGTACGATCCATCATAGCAATACGCTTAGCAACATCCGCCTGCTTCTCCGGACTTAATGCACCAAGAATCAGCGATGCCTGTGATGGAGATAAATAAGACAAAATCATTGCAATCGTCTGTGGATGCTCGTCCTGTATAAAATTTAACACCTGGCTTGGCTCTGTCTTTCGAATAAATTCAAAAGGTCGTACCTGAAGGGAAGCGGTAAGCTTGGAAATGACATGCTGAGCCTCTTCATCTCCCAATGCCTTCTCCAATAATTCCTTGGCATATCCAATACCACCCTCAGCAATATATTGCTGAGCCAGACATACCTGGTAAAATTCTTCTACAACCTCTTCTTTTACCTTGGGAGATACACTTCTGGTATTTGCAATCTCCAGTGTCAGCTCTTCTATTTCTTCTTCTTTTAAATGTTTAAAAATATCCGCAGATTTCTCAGGTCCTAATGTAATCAATAGAATCGCTGCTTTTTGTACTCCGGTTAATTCGTCAGATGCCATAATATATTAACTCCAATCATCATTTAGCCAGTTTCTAAGCAGCGCGGCCACTGCATCTGGTTTTTCATCTACAAATTTCTCTATAAGAACTCTCGCCTCTGATTTCTCGTTAAATCCAATATCCTCTAATTCTTCTTCCTTGGTAGATTCCAGAAGGGATTCTACGGAAAGCTCCTGCTCGATGTCCTCATCCTCTGTTCTTCTAAGACTTCTAAATACAACAAATGCTAACATTGCAAAGATAAGAACGGCAAGGGCAATCTGCAGATAATCGGTAAGATCTCTGCCACTTCCTGAGGAATACTGAAACATTGGTACTTCATATGCAGTAATGGAAATGCGATCGGTAGCAATACCGGTAGCATTGCTCACCATGGTATAGAAATCCTGATCCACATCCGTCTTTACACGATCACTGTTGGCAGCCTTAAATTCGTCAAAGGTCATATCCCCTAACGTACCGTTGGCTTCTAATTCATCCTCATTGTATATTACATAAGTTGTAGCAACCACTGAAATGGAGGAATCATCATAAGATACTGTTCCTACTGCACTGTCGGTGGTGGTTATGGTCTCATTTGGAAGATAATCTTCTGTAACATCCGAGGTTTCAGAAGACGCATTGTCCCCATCTTCTGTCACATAGGTAGAATCATCATCATTGGAATCTGTTCCTGGGGTGCCGGCAATTCCCTGGTTGGAATTGGTCGTAGACTCTGTTCGGCTGTCAAGGTAGCCCTGGGACTGACCTTCTCCAACATAATAGTTATAATCTACCGTATTCTTCTTATCGAAATTCATCACCAGATTCATGGCGATTTCCACATTGTCATATACATTGGTTCCAAGAATAACACTCTTCACAGAATTAGCAACGCTAGCCTCAGCTTTCTTCTTCGCTGTTAGATTGGAAGTTGCTGTACCAGCAACGGATGCCTCATCTCCTCCGGAGAAAAGAACATTTCCATCCCCATCTAAAATCAATATATTTTCTGAGGTTTTATTGCCCAAACCGGTTGCAATATACTTGGCAATTCCAGCCGCCTGCTCCTCGTCCATCTCATCGCTGAGATTTAAAATAACATTGGCAAAAGCCTCCTGCTCCTGGGCAATCATCGTTCCATCATCTGTAGGCAATGACAAGGTTACCTCTGCAGATGAAATATTAGAAATGGTTGCTAACTGCGTGGCAAACTTCTGCTCTAGATATAACTGATATTTCTTCTGTTTATCTGCTTCTGTGGTACTAAAGCTACCATCTATGGCATCATTGATGGTGTAACCACTAGAAGGAATATCGTTGGTTCCTAATAAAATACTTGCTGTAGCCTCATCCTTTTGATTTACATAATAGGTCATACCATCATCGGATGTAGTAAAGCTTATATTTTCTCCGTCTAGAAGCTCCTTTACCTTGGTAGCTCCCTCTGCGGTCTCGCAGGTAGTCAGCGTAACCATTGTTGGTCTGGTCACTACAAAGGCAAGGATTCCCAATGCAATAGCAACAACTGCTGTCACACTGATAATCAGCATTTTCTGTTTGCCGGTAAACTTCTTCCACCATTCTACAATTCGGTTTAAAATCTGTTGTAATCTTTCTGGCATTGTTTAACCCCTAACTATATCTGCATGTTCATAATTTCTTTATAAGCATCAATAAATTTATCTCTTACTGCAACCGTATATTGCAGTGCAATATTTGCTTTGGACTCAGCAATCAGTAAATCATGCATATTGTCTGACTCTCCAAGGGCAAAGGATATTTCTGCTGACTGCGCTTCATTCTGAAGATTGTTAGTTTCCCCAACCATTCCCATAACAGAATTTAAAACAGAATCAAAGCTGCTGTCATCGGTGTTATCTACTACGCTTTTTGTAGATACCCCTGTATTTCCATATAGATTCTGTATTGCCGATACATCCATCTAATGTTCCTCCTACTACGATCACTCTTATTATTGTCCGATTTGCAAGCCTGCCTGAGCCATAGACTTTATAGCTTGAAACGCTGTGGTATTGGCCTCATAGGCACGACTGCTGTCTATCAGATTTGTCATCTCTGTCACTGTATTTACATTTGGATAGGTAACATATCCATTTTCATCTGCATCTGGATTGGATGGATCATATTCCATTACAAAATCCGTATCATAATCCTCAGTAACAGAAGATACCTTCACACCATTTCCATTAAACTTCGTTGTATTTTGCAAGGTGTCTGCAAAGGAAGGATTTATGGTTTTTTCCTCAAAGGTAACGATTTTTCTTCGATAAGGTTCGCCATCTTCTGTTCGTGTGGTGCTTACATTTGCAATATTCTCTGCAATGGTATCCATACGAAATCTCTGGGCCGTCATGCCTGATGCACATATATCAAATGATTGAAATAATCCCATAATCTATTCTCCTTACTTAATTACTGATTGAAAACGTTTAAATTCTTCGGAAATTCCCTGGGTAAGAGCTTGATATCGCAATTGTTCCGAGGCTAATTCTACGTTTTCTGTATCAATATCCACATTATTGCCATCCAATCGATAGGAGTATGCAGCAGAATCTGTATATGCTACCCCATCTAGCTTGTTTAAATTCACGTTCTTCACCGCCCGGTCCATGGAACCATATCCGGTGCTGTTTAATTCCCGCTCCAGAACACTTTGAAACTCTACATCCTGTCTCTTATACCCTGGTGTATCTACATTGGCAATATTGTTGGCAATGGCGCTCTCCCTCTGCCAGCTGGCATCTGCTGCTTTATCCAGCACATTAATATAACTGAATGCATCTGATCGAATCATAGGTCATCCTCCTTCGCGGTATAATCCTGCTAATCTTATTATATTATAAATTATATTCCTGAAAAGACAAGGCTTTTTTACATTATATTGTGGCTTTTTCTTATTTTAAATACTATATCAAGTAAAAAGGGACCTATAGTTTCCTATAAATCCCTTTAATCATACAATCCATTTTATTCAATTGTACCAGCCATTTACCGGATTGAGCCCTGTTTCTTCATATGTTCTAGCTCTTCAAATACAACATCATTCAGCACTTTTATATAGGTGCCCTTCATTCCTGAGGACCTTGATTCGATAACACCTGCGCTTTCAAATTTACGCAGTGCATTGACAATAACAGATCTAGTGATACCAACCCGATCGGCAATCTTCGATGCTACAAGAATTCCCTCTGTTCCATCTAATTCATCAAAAATATGAATAATTGCTTCTAACTCTGAGAAGGACAAGGTGGAAATTGCCGACTTCACAATCTGAACCTTACGGCTTTCCTCTGCATTCTCTTCATTTACGGAACGCATCATTTCTAGTCCAACCACCGTAGTTCCATACTCGCTAAGAATAATATCATCAATATCATATTGTTTGTTAAAACGATAAACGAATAAAGTACCTAATCGTTCTCCTGCAATATCAATGGGAGTGATAATCGCAGAATATTTATTAATGTCATCCATTTCGAAACCCAACGTACGAAGATTTACATTTTCCTTGGTTGATAAGATTGCTAACAATCGCTCATTCAACATGGAATCAATAAATCCACCTACCTGGTCCACAATTAGCTCCGTTATCTCTTTTGTATCTTCGCTGTGGCTGATTCCTAATACCTTGCCCTTCTTACTGATTACAAGAATACTGGAATCCAATATCTCTGTCAGCACCTGGCAGATATCATTAAACACCACCTTGGAAGAATTATTATTATGTAATAACTTCCCTATCTTTCGTGTTTTATCCAACAACTGGACGCTCATGCCTATCCCTCCTGTCACTAAAAATTGCAACATCTGGGTCTATCTTAGCATCTTGGAGAATAAATTTCAAGAAATTATCGTATATTTTCTGGAAATTTCTAAAAACTGCTGTAATTTACTCTTCTTTTTCTGTTATTTCATTATATCCACAGGTTTCATTTGCACAAACTGTTTTATTTCCCTTAATGACCATATAGCTGCCACATTTTGGACACGGCTTTTTCACCGGTTGCTGCCAGCTCATGAAATCACACTCTGGATTACTTTCACAACCATAGAAACGTCTTCCCTTTTTGGTTTTCTTTATCACCACTTCTTTTCCACATTTCGGACATGGAACACCAATTTTTTCCAGATATGGTTTGGTATTTCTACATTCCGGGAAGCCGGGACAGGCCAGGAATTTACCATGGGGGCCGTATTTCACCACCATATTTCGACCACATTCCTCACAGATAACATCCGTAACCTCGTCTTCAATTTTTACTTTCTCAAGTTCACGTTCTGCAGTTACTACCGCCTCTTCCAAATCTGGATAGAAATTACTTACTACAGATTTCCAGTTAACACTGCCTTCCTCTACCTTATCCAAAAGTCCCTCCAGATTGGCAGTGAAATGCTCATTGACAATGGATGGGAAGGATTCCATCATAATACTGTTAACCACATCCCCTAATTCTGTCACGTATATATTTTTTGCTTCCTTTACAATATAGCGTCTTTTCAACAGTGTGGTAATAATTGGAGAATAGGTACTTGGTCGTCCGATTCCTAATTCTTCTAAGGTACGTACCAGGGAAGCTTCTGTAAAATGAGCTGGTGGCTGAGTGAAATGCTGTTTCTCATCAAAGGTATCCAAGGAAATTGAAGAATCCTTATTTAGATTATTTACCACCGTATTCTTCTCTTCTTTTTCTTCATCTGCATCTACATAAACCATCATAAATCCATCAAAAATCCGCTTGGAAGCAGCTACAGAGAACACGTAGTCTCCTGCCTGAATCTTAACATTGGTGGATTCATACACCGCACTGCTCATTTGGCTTGCCATAAAGCGTTTCCAAATCAACTGATATAATCTAAATTGATCTCTGGAAAGGGAATCCTTCACCTCAGAAGGGGTACGATTTACATCTGACGGGCGAATTGCCTCATGGGCATCCTGCACCTTACTTCCATTCTTCTTATCTGCAGTAACTGCCACTTTCAAGAATTCTTCCCCGTAATTATCCTGGATAAAGGTTCTTGAGGATTCCTGTGCCTCTTCTGATACTCTGGTAGAATCTGTTCTTAAATAGGTAATCAGACCTGTGGTTCCACTTCCTTTAATATCTACACCTTCATAGAGCTGCTGGGCAATCCGCATGGTTTTTTGAATGGAATAATTTAATGCTTTGGAAGCCTCCTGCTGCATGGTACTGGTGGTGAAAGGCAAGGGTGCCTTCTTCTCTCGATTACTCTTTTTCACAGAGGTTACGCGGAATGTTTCTTCTTTTGTCTTAGACATAATATCATCTAAGGCAGCCTTATCTGTAATGTCTAATTTTCCATTTTTATCTCCATAGAACTTAGCCACCACCGGCTTCTTTTCATTTGCTACATGAAGCATCGCATCTAAGGTATAATATTCCTGAGGAATAAATGCATTGATTTCTTCCTCCCTGTCACAAATAATGCGAAGTGCAACAGACTGAACACGTCCTGCACTTAAGCCTCGTTTCACCTTCACCCATAACAGGGGACTAATCTTGTAACCAACCATACGGTCTAACATTCTTCTTGCCTGTTGAGAATCTACTAGATTCATATCAATATCCCTTGGGTGCTTCAAGGAAGTCTTAACTGCATTTTTCGTAATTTCATTAAAGCTGATTCTGCTTACATCCTTGTCATCAAGCTTAAGCGCCTTGGTAAGGTGCCAGGAAATAGCTTCTCCCTCACGGTCAGGGTCAGTTGCAAGATATATTTTATCTGCTTTTTTTACTTCTTTTCTTAAGCCTGCTAATAACGTTC
>CAZYYO010000050.1:0-18898 GCA_964650965.1 uncultured Lachnospiraceae bacterium
GTGGGGCTAACAATACAGCAGTTGCAAGATTTTCAATTGCAGTAGACAGAAGATTCAAGAGAGACGGAGAACCAACCGCAGATTTCTTTAACTGCACCGCTTTCGGAAGATTAGGCGAATTCGTCGAGAAATATCTTCACAAGGGAACTAAGATTGTATTAGAGGGTGAGTTACAAAATGATAACTACACCAACAAAGAAGGTCAGATGGTATACGGAATGCGTATTATTGCTAACAACATTGAATTTGCTGAAAGCAAGAATGCAGCAGCCAACAATGGTTCTTATGTACCAAATGATGCTCCGGCACCTAATGCAGCAGCAGGGGATGGCTTTATGAACATTCCGGATGGTATCGAAGAAGAGTTACCATTTAACTAATATCAGGAGGTAATAATCATGGCTTACAATAGAACAGATAGAGCAGATGGTCCTAGAAGAAGACCAATGCATAGAAGAAAAAAAGTATGCGTATTCTGTGGTAAAGACAATACCATTGATTACAAGGATACAAATAAGTTAAAGAGATACATCTCTGAAAGAGGAAAAATTCTTCCTCGTCGTATCACAGGAAACTGTGCTAAGCATCAGAGAGCATTAACTGTAGCAATCAAGAGAGCACGTCACGTTGCTTTGATGCCATACGTTACAGAGTAAATCAATCTGAAAATAATAAAAAGAAAACCTTCTTTCTTATTACTGAAATCAGTATAGGAAAGAAGGTTTTTTTATAGTGAAATATCTATGGGCTTTCGATTATGAAAGATGGTGTAATGGGAAAAGCCTGCTTCTGCCAGATATTGGGCAGCAGTGTCAAAGCCATCAGCAATATCTTCTGGGCGATGAGCATCTGCGCCAATCGTTACAATATGTCCTCCTAATCCATGGTATAGGTTTAAAATATCTAAACCAGGCATGGTATCTTTGGGAGATTGTCTGAGACCAGAAGTATTAATTTCAATTCCCCCACCACGGGAAATTAGGGTTCTAAGAATCTTTTCAATAATAGGCCAGAATTTCTGCCGTTCGTCGGAAATTCCCTGAGAACAGGTGTGACGCTTTACCATATCAAAGTGGGCAATACAGTCATAATCACACAGCTGCACCATCCACAGCAGATGCTGGTAATAGCTTTCAATTAAATCAAAATGATTTTCTTCGGTAAAAACTAAATGAGTCAGACTTCCCTCATCCATTTTATGTACCGATGAGAGAACATAATCATAATTCATTTCCTTAATCAAAGCGCGGGAACGACCAAATTCTAAATGGGGACTTCCTATTTCTACCGCTCTGGCAATAAAGAGCTGATTTTTAAACTTCTCGCGACATTTTGCCAGATTATCTTCATATCGTTTTAAACGGGCAGGAGAACTATACTGGCTGTTATCTCTTCCCATATCCATATATTCGAAATGCTCCGTAAATGCGATTTCTTTTAAACCAAGTTCGACGGCTTTTTCACACATGGACATCATAGGTGCATTAGAATCTGGTGAAATATCCGAATGCATATGGTAATCGTGTTTTATTGTGTTCAATGAACTCACCTCCAGGGAAATACTAGCACTAACAAAGGAGAAAAGCAAGAAAAAACACAAAAACACACATTTTAGCAAATTAAACTAAAAAATATAATCCAAAGGACGATTACAGGATGGCAGGAGCAACAACCACAGAACAGCCTTTTTCGCGAAGTTCATGAACGAAGCTGGAGTTTGCCTTGTAATCCGTGATGATTTCCGTACATTTATTGGCATCACCATAGCATAACGTACCATTTCTTTTTAACTTGCTGTGATCTACAAGCAGAAAGACATCTCTAGCCGAACGCATAGCGGCACGTTTAATATCAATGTCTTCAATGTGACTGTCAGTAATTTTAAAGGCAGTATCAATTCCATAAGCAGATACAAATGCTTTGGATGGTCGAAAGCAGGATAGATTGTCCAGAGTCAGCATATCTGCAGTGGAAAAGGATCTGGTGGAGAACACGCCTCCAAGAGAAATTAGCTTCCAGTTAGTATCGGTATGCTGAGAAGCATCTATAAGAAACTTAATGGAGTTGGTAATAATCGTAATGTTTAAGTCCTTAGGAATATAATCAATCATAGGTAGAACGGTAGAACTGTTATCGACAAAGATTAAATCCTTATCTTGAATGCTGGCAGCAGCCTGCGCACAGATACTTTTCTTGGCTCCAAGATTGAGAGATTCTCTCTTGGAAATAGGAATGCCGTACCATGCAGGAGAGGTATCTACTGCAACAGCACCTCCATGTGTTTTTATTAATTGGCCCTTCTGAGCCATTTCATTTAAATCCCGGCGAATGGTTTCCCGGGATGTATCTAGTAATTCTATTAAGTCATTGGTACTGATGGATCCTTGTTCATCAAGAATCGATAATATCTTCGCTTTTCTTTCTTCAGCAAAAGCCATAATAAAATCCTCCCCTAATCTATATCCGTCTCCTGAAATTTGCTTACACAAGGTTGGACGAAATAATAAAAAATGTGTATTTACATTATAATGGATAATCTATGATTGTGCAAACACCTGTATAAAACATAAAAATACACAATTTGACCATGATTATTTAGTAAAAATGTGCTAAAAACACAAAAAGCACATAAAATCGTTGACATTTCTCACAAGGGTGGTAAGGTGGAAACAAGAAAAAGCACAAATAAACACACAAATACACAATAAAACATGAAACATGACATAAGGGGGAATCAAAATGGTAGAAAAAGAGGTCCTAGTAAAGAATCCCACAGGATTACACGCGAGACCAGCAGCTGCACTTACTGCAAAAGCGAAAAACTTCCAATCTAAGGTAGAAATAATAAATGGAACCATTACAGCCAATGCAAAAAGTATCTTTAGTGTCTTAGCGGCAGAAATGAGCTGTGGAACAACCGTTACAATTCGTACCACAGGAGAAGATGAACAAGAAGCCTGTGATGAGATTTACCAGTATATCAGTAATTTGGAGGAGTAGCATTGAAGGTAAAGGGGATTGGCGTTAGTGGTGGAAAGGCAGTAGGTAAGATATTACGAATTACCTTAGACCAGCAAATTGACATGGAAGAACAAAGCAGCTGCCTTCCAGAAGAAGAAATACTTCTATATAAAGAGCACATGGCCAAAGTAATGGAAGCCCTTGGTGATAACGCCGAAAGATGTAAGTCAGAGGGGGCAGAGGTTCAGGCAGAAATGTATGAGATGCACCAGCAGCTGTTAGACGATCCGGAATACGAAGAGGCAGTTATCGCAGATATTAATCAAGGCTATAGCAGCGGGGCAGCAGTTGCAAGAGCTACAAAGATGCACAGTGACATTTTATCCAGTATGGACAATGAATTCATGGCAGCTCGGGCAAAAGATATTGAAGATGTAGGAAACCGTTTGCTATGTAGTATTCAAGGACGAGCATATCTTACATTGGAGGACCTGAAGGATGAATGTATTGCAGTAGCTGAAAATTTACCACCATCAGTGATTAGCGGAGCTGATAAAAACAAATTGCGAGGTATCATTCTTGCAAAAGGCTCTAAAACCTCCCACGTTGCAATCTTGGCAACCAATATGCAGATACCAACAGTGATGGGATGTAAGGATATTGAAGGTCTTATAGAAGGCGAGATGGCTTATATCAATGCAGACCAGGGGTATTATCTTAGTGATTTAACACCGGAGGAAGAAAAACAAGCACAGCTGGAAGTAGAAAGATATAAGAAAAAACAGCAAAAGCTAACGGAAAATAAAAATCTTGCAACAGAAATGAAGGATGGATATAAGCTAGAGCTTTTGGGAAATATCATGGATCAAAATGGAGCGGACCTTGTATTAGAAAATCATGGAGATGGTGTGGGCCTGTTTCGAACAGAGTTTCTCTATATGAATCGGAAAAACCTTCCCACAGAGCAGGAACAAGCAAGTATTTATTCCGCTATCGTTAAAAGAATGCAGGGGCGGCCTGTTACCATAAGGACACTTGATATCGGTGCAGACAAAGAAGCAGAAAGTCTGAAGCTTCCCAAGGAAGAGAACCCGTTCCTGGGATATCGTGCCATTCGCATCTGCTTGAAAAATCAGGAGCTGTTTAAAACACAATTAAGAGCCATTTATCAGGCAAGCGTATATGGCAAGGTAAAAATCATGTTCCCAATGATTTCCGGTGGGGATGAATTAGATGAGGCACTTCAGATTGTAGAAGAGGTGAAGGAAGAATTAAGAGAAGAAAAGAAAGCCTTTGATGAAGCAGTGCCCATTGGGATTATGATTGAGGTTCCTTCCGCGGCACTTATGGCAGAAGCACTAATTCAAAAGGTAGATTTCTTCAGCATTGGAACCAATGATTTAACGCAATATGTATTGGCAGTGGATCGGGGAAATGAGCAGATAGCAGAAATGTATGATTATTTTCATCCGGCAGTACTGCATTTGATTGCAAGAGTGATTGAAGCATGTAATAGATATGGAAAATACTGCAGTGTATGTGGTGAGATGGGAGCAGATCCCTATGCGATTCCCCTTCTAATAGGTATGGGACTAAAGCATATCAGTATGAATCCCCCATCTATCCTGCTAAGCAGAGCACTCATAAGGGAAATGAGCGTACAGGAAGCAGAAAATCTATATAGGAAAGCAGCCAGAGAAACATCTACAAAAAAAGTTCATGAAGCAGTAGAGACAGGGCTTCCTGAAAGCTATCTGCAATGGATCAAAGAGTAGAAGATATAGAAACAAAAAATAAATTAAAAAAGGAGGAAGTATATGGAGAAAAAATTACCCTGGTTAATTGTTGTAACCCACGGGAAGATGGGAGAGGGACTGATTGGCGCCGCAGAAATGATTTGTGGAGAAGTAAAAAATGTGAAATCCATTAGTCTTATGCCAGAAGAGTCTCCAGAGCAGCTGTATCAGGAGCTCACAGAGAAAATGGAAGGAATCGAAAAGGAGGAAGCCCTGATCATGGTGGATTTGTTTGGCGGAACGCCATGCAATGTATGTGCCAGATTAGCTAAGGATGGTTTTCGAGTGGTTTCCGGAGTAAATCTTCCAATCTTTATGGCGGCAGATATGGCAAGAGGAACAGAAGACTGGGATAGTGTAGAAGCTTCTGTGAAACAGGTAGGCGAAGAATCGATCATAAATGTTACCGAACATATTATGAATAAAATGGCAGGAAGGAGGTAGAAATAATGAACGGGGTGAAATTGGTAAGAATAGACTATCGACTGATACATGGACAGGTAATCACAAAATGGAAAAATGTAATCCAGACTACAGATATCATTATTGTGGATGATGCACTTGTGAATGACAGCTTTATGATGGATATTTACGAAATGGCAGCACCTCCAGGAGTAAAGGTGAAGGTGGTGACAGTAGCAGGATTTGCAGAAATGGAACAACAGGGAAAATTAGATACTGGAAATATCCTGGTACTACTGAAGGGTATTCCTACACTAGAAGCCTTGAAATCCGCAGGTATCCAATTCCCGGAAGTTCAGATTGGAGGATTGGGCGGTGGAGCCGGAAGAAAGCAAATTGTTACAGGAATCACCATTAGTGCTGAGGAAGAAGAGAAATTGAAAGCATTAAGCAGTGACGGAACAAATATTTATTTCCAGGTAACACCAGAAGAGAAGAAAACAAAATTAAGCTAAGGGAACAAAAGTAAGTCAAACAACATGGGGCAGATATCAATATAAGATATAGCGCCAACTAAGAGGAGGTAATGTATATGTTAGGAGTAGCAATATTTGCCGGTTTATACTGGTGGATCATGAAAACAGATGTTGGATATGCATTTACACATGCAATTCGTCAGCCATTATTTGTAGCTTTGCCAATTGGTCTTATGATGGGGGAACTTACCAATGCAATTATTATTGGAGCAGCAGTACAGCTTCTGTATATTGGCCTTGTAGCAGCAGGTTCCAATCTTCCAGCAGATGACTGTCTGGCAGGATTGATTTCCATTCCAATCGCAATCCAAGCAGGTCTTTCACCTACCGTAGCAATTGCAATCGCAGTGCCGGTTGGTCTGTTAGGTGTATTTATGGATCAGCTGAGAAAGACAGTAAACGTTGTATTTGCACATCATGCAGATAAATGTGCAGAAAAAGGAGACGTTCGTGGAATTAAAATGTGTGCCATCGTATATCCTACGATTCTTTCCTTCTTCATGAGAGTTCCAATTCCATTTTTAGCAGTATACTTTGGCGCTGATGCAGTTAGCCGCGTTATGGAAATTATCCCAGCATGGATTACAACAGGATTTAGCGTTGCAGGTGGTCTGTTACCAGCATTAGGATTTGCTCTTACCATCTTCGTTATTGGTAAGAAAGAGCTTATTCCCTGGTTCTTCATTGGTTACTTTGTTGTAGCAGTAACCGGAATGTCAGCATTTACAGCAGCAATCTTCGGAATCTGCGCAGTATTGCTGGTTACCTATTACCAGTCGAACATGGAAAAGAAACTACCAGTGAATAATTAGGAGGAGGTGCTTATTATGGCAGAAGTAACAAATGTACAGGACGTTGTTATTACAAAAAAAGACGTTAAAAAGGCATGGCTATATTATTATTTCATAGCTGAAATGGGAATTACATACGAAAGATTACAGGCATTGGGATTTTGTACATCATTAATTCCTATCCTGGAAAGATTATATCCAGACAAAGAAGAGTTAAAGCAGGCATTAACCAGACATTTGGTATTCTACAATACCGAGGCAGTATATGGTTCTATGATTAACGGAATTACCATCGCAATGGAAGAGCAGAGAGCAAAAGGAGAGGATATCTCCGATGATGCAATTACCGGAGCAAAAATCGGTCTGATGGGACCTTTGGCAGGTGTTGGAGATGCAATTGACTGGGCAACCTTAAAACCAATCATCTTCGGTCTTGCAGCTTCTATCTCAGCAGCAGGTAACCCATTAGGATGTTTCGTATTATTACTGTTACCAATCATTCAGGTAATCGTTGGAACAAATCTTGCAGCCTATGGTTATGAAATGGGTAAAGATTCCATTAAGACCGTATTACAGTCAGGACAGCTTCAGAAGTTAATTATGGGAGCCAGTACCTTAGGATTGTTCATGATGGGTGCTATGTCCTCTAGTTATGTTAAGCTGGCAACACCGTTACAAGTGAACTTCAGTAGTTCAACCGATCCATTTGTATTACAGACTGTATTAGATAATATTGCTCCTGGATTATTACCATTGGCAGCAGTCTTCGGAGTATATTGGTGGATAACCAAGAAAAATCAGAACTTTGCACTTATATCAGTTATCATTCTTGCAATCTCTCTGGTTGGAGCATTCTTCGGTATATTTGCATAAATAACATCGTCATAAAGTAGAGAGGAAAAGGAGAGAGGAATATGAGCTTTGATGGAGTCGTAAGATATGGCGTCCTTACCAAGGATCACCATGCGGAAGTAAGAGAAATGCAGCTTCCGGAATTAAAAGAAGGAGAAGTATTAGTAAAACAGGAGACCTGCAATATCTGTACCACAGATTATCAGCAGTGGCTTGGATTAAGAGAACATCAGGGATATCCTATGGCTGGCGGACATGAAAGCAGCGGTATCGTAGTAGAGGTGGCCGATGATGTTACAGAATTTCAGGTTGGTGACAGAGTCAGCTTCTGTTACGCATACTGTGGCTCCTGTAAAATGTGTAAAATTGGCAGAACGGATAAGTGCGTAAAGAGAAACACATTCCAGGTGATTCCCGGAGTAAAGGGTGACTTTGGATTTGCATCCTATGCTATTCGAAAAGCAAAATTCCTTGTAAAAACAGGTAAGAATCTGAATCCATCCGCAGCAGGCTTTGTAGAGCCTTTGGCAACGGTATGTAGTGCGCAGGAACGTTTAGAGCATAAATTAGGCAAAACAACACTTGTAATTGGAGCAGGCACCATGGGCTTATTAAATGCCCAGGTGGCAAGACTCCATGGATGTAAGGTAATTGTATCTGAATTAATGGAAAATAAGATTGAGCGGGCACAGTCCATGGGATTTGATGTAGTAAATCCGAAAGTAAAGCCTGTAAAGGAGCAGCTGAAAGATCTTCTGGGAACAGATACCGTTGACTGCGTTATCTTAGGCGTAGGCGCCAAGGCAGCAGCAGAGCAGTCATTGGATCTGGTAAAGGAAAAGGATGGAGAGATATTATTCTTCTCTGCTGGCTTCCCGGTTCCAGAATTAGAGATTAGTGGTAATGACATTCATTATAGAAGATTGAAATTAATCGGAGCATTTGAAGCTTATATTGAGAACTTCTATATGGCTGCAGAGTTATTAGAGAAGGGACTGATTGATACCATGCTATTGGTAGAAACAGTATTTCCGTTATCACAAATTGATGAAGCGTTCAAATATGCAAGTGAGCCTGGCAGATACCGTGTCAGCGTAGACGTGCAGAAATAATGTAAAACACAAAAGAATGGAGGAAGAAACATGTTAGTAAATATGAAAGACTTATTAGCGGTTGCTAATAAAGAAAATTTTGCAGTACCCGCATTTAACATTAGTGATTATGCAATGTTCAATGGGGTTATGGAAACCAGTGAAAAGGCAGATGCACCTGTAATTATCGCAATTCATCCAGATGAATTACATCACATAGGTACAGAAGTAGTACAGGCAATCAGAGAACGTGCACATAAATCTACCGTTCCGGTATGTATCCACTTAGATCACGGCGCATCCTATGAACAGGTGATTTTAGCAATTCAAAGCGGATTTACCTCCGTTATGATTGATGGCTCTAGTATTCCTTTTGAGGATAATATTGCAGCATGCAAGAAGGTTGTTGAGGCAGCTCATGCAGTCAATGTTTCTGTAGAAGGAGAATTAGGTACCATTGGAACCACAGACGTAAATAATGGTGAAGGCGGAGCAGATGAAATTATTTATACGAATCCAGAGGATGCCAGAATATTTGTAGAAAAGTCTGGTGTAGATACGTTGGCAATCGCTATTGGAACCTGCCATGGAATCTATCCAAAGGGAGTAACCCCACATTTGAAACTGGATTTGTTAAAAGAAATCAAAGCAAAGGTATCCATTCCATTGGTACTTCACGGCGGATCCAACAATCCAGATGACGAAATCGGCGAATCTGTTACTTTAGGTGTTAATAAAATTAACATTTCCAGTGATATTAAGGTAGCTTTCTACATGAAGATGAGAGAAGTCTTAAAGGATGAAGGCTTAAGAGAACCGAATATGATTGAGCCAGAATGTATCAAAGCAATGGAAGAAGTAGCACTCCATAAGATTAAATTATTCCAGGCAGACGGCAAAGCAGCATTATATTAAAGAGGATGAGATGAATTATCACGAAGAGAAGAAGTATACAGGACATAGGGACCAGCTGTTAAAGGTTCGGAAAGTACAATGTGAAGAAGGAAAAGCAAAAGGGTGTGACTTACTAGAAGTGTTGAATTCCCAGGGACTTGCCTTTGATGTAAATATCAGCAGAGGAATGGATATCTCCTATCTTTCCTATCAGGGGAAAAGTATCGGATATCAGTCAGCCAGTGGTATTGTGGCACCGGAATATTTTGACAATCAGGGATTGGAATTCCTAAAAAGCTTCACCGTTGGATTTCTCACAACCTGCGGTCTCCAAATGATTGGAGCACCTAACGAATATCAGGGAAAGCAGTATGGACTCCATGGCAATATTTCCAATACCCCTGCTTCCAATTTCTCATATGAAATTCTAGAGGAAAATACACTGGGAATTGAAATCGAAGGGAAAATGGAAGAGGCGGTAATCTTCGGTGATAAATTATCACTGAAAAGGAAAATAGCATGTGATTATACAGGACGTACGATTACATTAGAGGATACGGTAAGAAATGAAGGCTACAACAAAGCGCGACATATGATTTTGTACCACTGCAACCTGGGATACCCATTACTTACCCCCAGTAGTGAGGTTTATATTCCCAGTAGCAAGGTGGTTCCCAGAGATGAGCATGCAGCACAGGGTTTGCATCAATGGATGAAGATGGAAGAGGCACAGGCCGATTACCAGGAGATGTGCTATTATCATACACTGATTCCAGATGAAAGAGGATATGCTACCGTTGCTGTATATCAACCGGAATTGAATATGGGAATAAGTATAGAGATTGATCTTCATACCTTAGACCATTTCATACAATGGAAAATGATGGGAGCCAAGGATTATGTGTGCGGCTTAGAACCGGCAAATGCAACCATAGATGGAATTCAGGATGCAATAGATAACGGTTCCATGAAATATCTTAATCCCCAGGAAGAAGTAACCTATCATTTGAAGTTTACCATATTAAATGACCAAGAAGAATTTCAGGCGCTTAAGAGAGAAGGATAACAATGGCAGAAATGAAATTAATTGAAGAAACATTGCAAAAGGGTGATGGCATCTTTCGAATGATTCCCAACTTTATACCAAGATCCTTTGGCAAGGCCGGACATCGCATGAAACTACACCCAGATGACTACTATGCATGTGGAATGGAAAGCGGATCCATTACAGAACGTTGGTTCACCTCCAGCGTTGTTGCAAACAATAGACCAACGGCAAAAGAAGACGAAGGAATCAGCTATATCGCAGTAGATTATCATTCGGATGAGAAGTTCTCCTTTCCAGAGGCGGTGGAGAAGCTGGGAGCTAAGATGATTGGTGAGAAGATGATGGAACAGTATGGCACCTGGCCAATGTTTGCCAAATTCTTCGACAATGCAACTCCTTTGTTTCATCATATTCATCCTAGATTTGAGGATGCAGCGAGAATTGGTAAGGAAGGAAAACCGGAGTGCTATTATTTCCCCAAACAGATGAATAATCATGTAGGAGAGGCGGGCTATACCTATTTTGGATTTGATCCGGATACCGACCCACAGGAAGTAAAAAATAGAATTGCAAAGTTTACCACAGAGGATACAAGAATTACAGAATTATCCAGAGCATACCGGGTAGAGCTGGGTACCGGATGGTATACAGCACCTGGAGTCATCCACGCCCCGGCCTCTGTATTAACCTACGAACCTCAATGGAATTCAGATGTAAATGCAGTATTTGAAAATGTGGTATCAGGAGAAGTATATCCACCACATATGCTGGATGAATCATTACCAGAGGAAGATCAGGGAAATGTAGAGAAGATATTCCAGCTTCTAGACTGGGATGCCTGTACAGATAAGGATTATAAGAAGCATTATTTCCGTCCACCAGTGGTAGTAAGAGAAACGAGCCAGTACATAGAGAAATGGATTGCTTATGGTAATCCATATGTAGGAGCCAAGGAGCTAACGGTATACCCAGGTGAAACGGTTACCATTGATGATAACACGCCATATAAATGTATTCTTGTTCAAGGTCATGGAAAATTAGGGGTGTACGATTGTGAAACCCCAACGCTGATTCGCTATGGAAAGCAAACCAGTGATGAATTTTTCGTAACTGCTGCTGCAGCAGAAAAGGGAGTAACCATTGTAAATGAAAGCAAGGTAGAACCCCTGGTAATGCTAAAGCATTTTCCATATAATGAAGAAATTCCGCAAGTGGAAGAGTAAGCAGTTCATACAAAAGAGAAAACAAAAAAACCACCCTTTCAGTTATTATAAAATGGCTGAAGGGGTGGTTTTATATGATTTCCTTAAAAATTAAACAAAAACGGGAAAAGAGACTAGAACTTTCCTCAATATCAGATATAATGAAAGTAGTTCTGTCAACGTGCAGAAGAACAATAAGACAGATGTAAGGAGGAGGTTTATCTATGGGAAAGGTATATGCAACAACAGATCCCAATATTACCAAGAGAGAACAGCGTAATATGGATCGAGTAAGAAACATTGCAGCACAGGGAATGGTGCTGCTAAAGAACGAAGGTGGTCTGCCGCTGTCTTCTGATGTGAAGCGCATCGCATTATTTGGAAATGGTGCCAGAAGAACCATCAAGGGGGGTACTGGTTCCGGAGATGTAAATACCAGATTTAATGTTACAGTGGAACAGGCATTTGAAGAGGCTGGCTATCAGGTCATGACCAAGGGCTGGATGGATAAATTAGATGGTGTGGTTCAGCAGGCACAGATGGTGTATTTTGGAAAGCTAAAAGAGAAAATGGCATCAGGGGATCCGATGGTATTTATACAGGAGTTTATGGGAAACCCATTCCAGGAGCCGAAAACAGCAGTTCCTACCTTTGAAGATATGCCGGCAGCAGATGCAGCAGTATTTGTAATTGCAAGAAATTCCGGAGAGGGAGCCGACCGACATAATGTACCTGGAGATTATCGTTTAGAAGCAGGGGAAATAGAGAGCATCAAAGAGATTGTAGCTAAGTACGGCTCTGTGGTTGTAGTATTAAATGTAGGTGGAGTCATGGATACCTCCGAATTAAATGCAATCCAGGGTGTGTCCGCAATTCTTCTTATGAGCCAGTGTGGCAATGTGGGAACCAGAGCACTTGTGGATATTCTTCGGGGAGATCAGGTTCCCAGTGGAAAACTTACCACTACCTGGGCTAAGAAGTATGGGGATTATGCATCTGCAGAAACCTTTAGTCATATGAATGGGAATATTGATGATGAGTATTATACCGATGGAATCTATATAGGCTATCGTTATTTCGACAGCTTTAACATTACACCAGCTTATGAATTTGGATTTGGTTTGTCTTATACCCAGTTTGAAATAGGCGAGGGAGTGATGTCCATTGCTGGAAATAAGATCTCCGTAACAGTTCCTGTAACCAATACAGGAGATCAGTATTCTGGAAGAGAGGTTGTTCAGGTATATGTATCTGCACCTGCAGGAAATATTGAGAAGCCATATCAGGAGCTGAAGGGTTATGCTAAGACACCCGTTCTTGCCCCAGGAGAGACCGCAGCAATTACCGTAGAGTTTGCCGCAGAATCTATGGCATCCTATTGTGAGAAATGTGCAAGCTATGTATTAGAGCCGGGTAAATACTACGTTCGTGTTGGAAACAGCTCTCGTAATACCCATGTCATCGGAGCAGTACAGGTGGATGAGTTAATTGTTACAGAGAAATTATCCAACCGGATTCCTAAGGATGAAGAGGTTAAGGAAATTTCCGCAGCAAATGCAACACCATACAGCTATCAGGAAGAAGTAGTGGAATTAGAGGCGGCTTCAGAATGTGCATTGGTATTAGATCCTGCGGATATTACAACGAAGGAAGCCAAATATCATCCGGCAGTGGAGCTGCCAGCATCTACATCCAATCAGAAGTGGACCGTTTCTGATATTTTGGATGGAAAATGTACACCGGAGGATCTGGTGGCACAGCTTACCATAGAAGAGATGGCAGATTTATGTGTTGGCGGACAAAAGCCGACAGAAGGCGGTATGGGCTCTATCATTGGAAATGCAGCAACCTTAGTTCCGGGAGCAGCAGGAGAGACTACTATGAAGCTGTTAGAGAGCCGTGGATTAGAGGCTATGGTTCTGGCAGACGGACCGGCAGGACTGCGCCTGAATAAAGAATTCGCAGTTGATACCAACGGCGAGATTATTAAGGAAAGTCTTGGTTCACCAATGCCAGGACTGGAGATGATTATGCCTCAGGAGGCACCGGAGATTCCACAGGATGCCCAGTGGCACTATCAGTATGCTACCGCAATTCCAATTGCCACGCAGTTAGCACAAAGCTGGGATGTGGACAATATAGAAGAAGCTGGTAAAATTGTGGGAGAAGAAATGGTAGAAATGGGGGTTCAGCTGTGGCTGGCACCAGGAATGAATATTCATAGAAACCCACTGTGCGGACGTAACTTCGAGTATTATTCAGAGGATCCACTGGTAAGTGGACGCTGTGCAGCTGCAGATACCAGAGGCGTTCAGTCCTATGCCGGAATCGGTACTACCATTAAGCATTTTGCATTGAATAATCAGGAAGATAATCGTCAGTTCTCCAATGCACATATTAGTGAACGTGCAGCAAGAGAGATTTATCTGAAGGGATTTGAAATCTGTGTGAAGGAAGCGCAGCCACGTTCGATTATGAGCAGCTACAATCTAATCAATGGCATTCATGCAGCCAATAATTATGATACCATCAATGCCATTGCAAGAGATGAGTGGGGCTTTGAAGGAGTACTTATGACGGACTGGTTTACCACCGGAGGCTTCGGAGACGGAGACCACAAGTATCCAACCTCTACACCGTCCAGATGTATCTACGCAGGAAATGACCTGATTATGCCAGGAAATGCAGGAGATGTTGCTAATATTATTGCAGCTGTAGATGCTCCCGCAGGCAGCGTAGACTGGCCAATCACCAAAGCAGACCTTCAGGCCTGTGCCGTAAGAATTGTAAGAAGTATTGTGGGAAGCTCACTTTACTAGAAATAAGAACAGAAGCCGTACCCAGAAGAAACGTAAGCTTTTTCTGGGTGTCGGCTTCTTTTTATGCAATAAAGAAAGCGGCCCTTGTGTAACATCAAATATTTGCCCGGTAAAATGTTATGGTGTATAGTGAATAAAACACAGGAATGGAAGAAAGGAAGATTCCCCATGGCGGCAATTATATTAGTAGAAGATGATGAAATGATAGCATCCGGTCTGGTGTATGCATTGGAAAATGAAGGGTGTAGCACGACACATTGTAACAATATCTATGACGCACTCCAGGAAATAGAAAGTAAGACATTCGATTTGGCAATTTTAGATATGCAGCTGCCAGACGGGACAGGATATGATGTCAGCGAGAAATTAAGAGGTGGTTCAACAGCCATTATCTTTCTTACCGTTGTTGATGATGAGGATAAAATTGTACGTGCCTTTGATGATGGTGCAGCGGATTATATTGTGAAGCCTTTCCGATTACGGGAATTGTTGGCAAGGGTTAAGCGAACACTTCAGGCTACAAAGGGCGGGGAGAATCATAAGCGGCTTCGGATTGGTCAGGTGGAAATTGATACGATTGCAGGAAAAGTATACGTGCATCAGGAGATGATAGAGCTTACGGCATTAGAGTATCGTCTTCTCCTTATCTTTGCTACAAATCCCAATCAGCTGCTTACCAGGGCTCAGATTCTGGAAAATATATGGGATTATGGAGAGAATTATGTAGAGGATAATACGCTTACGGTGTACGTAAAGCGATTAAGAGAAAAACTGGGCGAGGCCATTTATATTGAGACAATAAGGGGGATGGGATATCGTGTGGATTCCAAGAAGAGACCTTGAGAAACTGTCAGATTGCGTTAGAGCAGCAGCAGAAGGAAAGGAAATTGAGCTTAGGGACAATAAGGAAGGAGCTTTAAGCATCCTGAAGAATGATATTAATACGCTGGTTCAAAGCAAGGACGCACAGATGCTTGCAGCAAAAAAGGAGCGGGATGAGCTGTCTGACTATCTGGCAGATATTTCTCACCAGCTTAAGACACCAATTACCTCTATGATGATTATGACAGAATTATTGGAGGATGCCCCAGATGAGAAGCAGGCAGAATTTGTGGGAAATATGAAGCATAGCCTTACCCGAATGGAATGGCTGGTATCTGCATTGCTTAAGATGGCAAAATTAGATTCCAAGGTGGTAAAATTTACATTTGACACATTTTCAGTAACAGACTTAATCCGAGAGGCTGTAGAACCCTTAGATATCCTGTTGGATGTGAAGAACCAGTCCATTGAAATACGAAATGATTCCAAAATTCTTTGTGATAAGCGATGGACCCAGGAGGCCATAACAAACGTTATAAAGAATGCATCCGAACATTCTCCTGTGGGCGGGAAAATAGTGATTGATAGCGGCAGCAACCCCATTTACCACTGGATATCTATTACAGACAGCGGCGAGGGATTGAAGAAGGAGCAGTATGCTGCGTTATTCCAGCGGTTTGAGCATTCTACCAGTGAAAACGGATATGGAATAGGAATGCCACTGGCCTTGTCCATTATTCGCGGACAAAATGGCGATATTGATATTGATTTCGGAGGAAAAGGGAAGGGTGCAACCTTTATCATAAAATTTTATAAGTGACTAAATTGTCACTGAAAAAGTCACCGGAGAGTCACTTTGTGCTGATATTCTGTATTTGACAAAAGGAAAAGTCATAGGAGGACAAGAATATGGCGGTATTAGAAGTGAAGGATCTTACGAAAATATACGGAAGTGCAGATACGCAGGTTACAGCATTAGATCATGTAAGCTTTTCTGTAGAAAAGGGAGAATTTGTTGCAATTATTGGTGCTTCCGGCTCTGGAAAATCCACGTTGATGAATCTTATGGGTGGAATCGATGAACCTACCCAGGGAAGTGTTTGCATAGATCATAAGGACATTTTCCAGCTAAGTGAAAGTGAGCTGGCTATTTTTCGCCGAAGAAATATAGGAATGATATACCAATTCTATAATCTCATACCAACATTGACAGCAGAAGAAAATATCATGCTGCCTCGTTTGCTGGACAACAGAGGGGAAAACAGGGACAGGCTGGATGAGATTCTTCAGATGATTGGCTTAACGCAACGGGCGAAGCATCTACCTAGTCAGTTGTCTGGTGGACAGCAGCAAAGAGTGTCGGTGGGACGAGCAATGATTAATGACCCGGCATTTATTTTAGCAGATGAGCCTACAGGAAATCTGGATAGTACCACCAGTCATGAAATCATAGATTTATTAAAATATACCAATAAGAAATATCATCAGACATTGATTCTGATTACCCATGATGAGAAGATTGCATTACAGGCAGACCGCATCCTTACCATTGCCGATGGTAAAATTATAGGTGATGAGGTGATGAAATCATGAAGATTACAGCAAAATTAGCATATAGCCAGCTTAAAATAAATCGATCAAGAACATTATGGACAATCCTTGCAATTGCATTATCAACGGCTCTGTTAACCGCAGTAACCAGCTTCGCAGCAAGTATCAATGAAATGCTTCATGAGACTTTAGGAGAAAACTATGGAGATTATGCTGCCAGTTATCAGGTATTGCTTCTGATTCCCATTATCGTATTTGGTATTCTTATTGTAGGAATGTCTGTTACTGTCATATCCAATGTGTTTCGTATTAGTACCCAGGACCGTATGAACCAGTTTGGAATTTTAAAATGTACCGGAGCCACAAGAAAGCAGATTATGCAGTCAGTAATGTATGAAAGCATGTGGCTGTGTGTGATATCTATTCCCATAGGGCTGATTCTTGGCATTGTGTTTGCCTACCTGGGTGTGGGTGTGGCCAATCATTTCCTTGGGGATTTAAATGCACTGGCACATATGATGATACAGGAGATAAATATCAGCATTTCCTTCGTGTTTTCCTGGCAGGCGTACCTTTGTTCAGCATTGCTTAGTGGAAGTATTGTGTTTTACTCTGCCTGGAAACCAGCGGCAAAGGCAGGAAAGATTTCATGTGTCGCATGTATTAATGGCAGCAGTGAAATTCACCTGGATACCAGACCAATTAAGGACAGGAAGTGCATCACACGTCTGTTTGGAGTGGAAGGCTTGCTGGCTGATAAAAATCTAAAACGGAATCGACATAATTTCCGAGCAACGGTTATTTCCTTATCTGTTGGAGTTATTCTCTTTGTCAGCTTAGGTGGATTGGCAAAGCAGGCACAGGGAATACAGGAATATATGGATTTAGGAATACCAGAGACGGTATTGGCGGAATATATGTCCAGCTACTCCCAGGAAGAGGACAGCAGTTCTTTGTATGCCAAGCCTATCTACAGTACAAGGGGGGATGAGATTACTGAGAAACTGGAGGAATATGGAGACATTGATATCTTCGACATGGGGGATGATTTAGATACCTATCAGGCAATCGTAGCATCGGATCAGGTGACACAGGATATGAAGAATCTGTATGAGAAGGATGCAAATACAGGATATGAATATGCGGTAGATTTGATTACATTAGATAGGGAGCATTATCAGCAGCTTTGTAAGAAAGCAAAGGTAGCTGTTGGTTCCACCATTTTGCTGAATCAATACAGCTATAATGATTATGGACATGAAAGGGAAATCACTCCATTTTCATCTTCCATACAGGAAATGACGCTGGTAAAAGAAGATGGAACAACTCAGTCTGTAGCAATTCAGGGACAGCTGATGGGAGAAGATGTTTTTCCAGAGCTGATACATCCAGCACCAAGCCCTGTGCAGCTGGTGGTTCCGGAAGCGGAGGTCAGGGGATACAGCTGGTATGCATCGCCTGAGGATGAAGAAGATTTTATGGCATATGCCAAAGAAATTTTGAACCAGGAATTTCCAGAGAGTCCCAATGCATCCTATATGGAAGAAGGGTTTAATGTACGGGTCTTTCGGGTAACAGAGTATATGCAGGTGATGAATATAGCAATTTCAATGGTTTCTGTGTTTATGTACAGTTTTGTAGCATTATTAATGTTAATTGGACTAACCAATGTTATCAGTACCTTATCCACCAACGTGCAAATGCGTCAAAGGGAATTTGCAGTGCTGAAAAGTGTGGGAATGACAAAAGAGGGTATTCAGAAAATGTTAAACTATGAAAGTATTCTGTGTTCTATGAAAGCATTAATCATAGGAATTCCAGTGGGCATATTGATTACGATTCTGGTAAACCTTCCCATTCGCTCCATGATGCCGATTCCATATGAAATACCATGGTTATCACTGCTGCTATGTGTAATCGTAGTATTATTGATTACCTGGGGAACCACCAGATACGCGTCTCATAAATTGGAAAAGCAAAATATAATTGAAGCAATTCGGTCTGTTAGTGGAAAGTAATATAGAATAACTAGGGACTAAGAGGCTATATAGTAAGTGTTGCAAATAAAAAGTTTATAATTGTTTATACTTTCGTTATTGATTTTTATTTTGCCGTAGATATAATAGATTTATC
>CAZYYO010000051.1:0-18496 GCA_964650965.1 uncultured Lachnospiraceae bacterium
CATGGAGAAAAAATCAAATTACCTCACCGGCAGTAACGGCATTTATTAAATATTTAAAGAATTGTTGAAAAAACGGAGGGGGGATATGTCACAAATTAGTGTTAACAATTTATCTTTTTGTATAGATACTAATTGGAAACTTGGACTTATTAGAAGAAACGGAAAGGGAAAGACAACATTTTTAAGGCTGCTTATGGGAAAATAAGCATGACAAATTGAACAATATTCAAAACATCTCTTGAAATATAAATTGTGAGTGCTATAATATCAGAATAAATTGAACACTATTCAACAATGACGAATTTATTTGTATAAGGAGATATTCATGTCAAAAAAACCAATAACAGAGGGCGGGAAAAAAGAAGAAATCATCAATGCAGCAATGGAGTTGATTTTTGAGAATGGATATGATGCGACTTCTGTGCGTTCCATTCAGAAAAAAGTTGGAAGTGAAGTAGGACTTTTCTATTATTATTTTAAAAATAAAGACGAATTGTTTGATAGTGTGCTGGATCGGTTCTTTTCTGGGTATGAAAAAGATTTTAGGGAAATTATCGCACATGGAAGAAGAAACCCATGTCGGCTGATGTATGATTTTTTTCATTATATGGAAGTGGAGACGGCTCGCTTTCGAGAACAGTATGCCCAGAACATGCATAGAACTGTGCGTTGGGCTATTCGTGAACATACCCTGACAATCATAGAGCCATATCTTAGACAGGTGGTAGATATTCAGAGTGCCTATTATGGAGTAAAACCAGCCCTTGCTCCAGATGTGGCAGCACTATATCTGACTCATGGTGTTGGTAGTACAATTCTTCATGAAGACGAAACTCTGTACCAAGGTCGAAGAAGTGAAATTATGAAAGGCTGCTGTCTGATTATGAGAATGGATGAGAAGGAACAACAGCTGCGTATTCCCTATTTGGCAGAGCAGGAAGATATAGACAGCTGGATGAACCTTATGGAATCAGTGAAGGATTATTTTCCGGGATTTGGCAGTGAAGCATTTAAACAGCAGTTGTTAGAACATATTAACAGTAAAGAAGCATGGGTGTATCGCTATGAGGGAAGAGTGGTAGCGGGACTGCTGTATTCAAAAAAAAGAAAGGAACTGGATATGCTTGCAGCAGCACCGGATTTTCGGAGGAAAGGATTAGCGACGCGTCTGGTAGAGACCATGGCTGCATGTTTTCCAGTGGGGGAAGAAGTATCAGTCACTACATACAGAGCTGGTGATTCATTAGCAGATGGAACCAGACAGTTTTATCAGCAATTAGGATTTAAAGATAAAGAGGAAATTACAGTTTTTGGGTATCCATGTCAGCGTATGGTGCTGTCTGTACCTGATGGCTGCTTCCCAAAGCAATAAAATAACTGGATTTTGAAAGGTGGAACAGATATGAATTGGTTCAATATTTGGGGTTTGATTTTTTTTATGATTATTATGATTCCCAATATTATTTTTGCATGGAAGTGCAAAGACGGATTTGAAAACAAATGGAAGAATCGAACAGTAGAAGTACTGGAACAGATAGGCAGATTTGGCTGCTTTGTATTCATGATTATAAATATCCCGGGTACCGTATTTGGGTGGTGGTCGGATGAGGTATTTGAGATATATCTTATTATTGATACAGTATTAGTTGGATTATACTGTATCATCTGGTGCATATGTTTTAAGAAAAGCAGCGTTTTCAGAGCATTGGCTCTTTCTATTATTCCATCAATACTCTTTCTGTTTAGTGGATTGATGAGCAGATCTGTATTACTGATGATAGCGGCTGTGATTTTTGCACCTAATCATATTATGATTTCTTATAAAAATGCGAAGTAAAGCCATGAAGAATGGGATGAAACCTGGAAAAAGCAAGAAACTATGAAGGAGACCAGCTATGTTAGATAAAACAGTTCCGTTTCATACAATTATAATGAAGAGGGCATATTCAAAACCACCAGAGGAAGAAAAATTGCCAGATGGATATCATATACGAAATTATAATGAGGGAGACGAGGTTGCATGGGCAAATATTGAAAAAAGTGTCTTGGAATTTGATACAATTGAGGAAGCTGTAAGGTGCTATGATTATTACAAACAGTATCCAGAGAGATTAAATACATGTCAGTGGTTTGTAGAAGCCCCAAATCACACGTTAGTGGCTACTGCAACAGCATGGTTTAGTGAATATAATGGTAAAAAAACCCCTTGTGTGATTGCTCTTGCCTGTCTACCGGAATATCAGGGGCTGCATTTAGGAAAATCAGTGGCAATCAAGATGTTGGAATCTTTTTATAAATATGATGTTGGTAAGGAAGTGTATTTGGATACACAAACTTGGTCTTACAAGGCTATTGGACTATATTTAAGCTTAGGTTTCGTTCCATTAAAAACAGAAACTTACAATGATTGTAAAAATGAATATAGCCAGGCAACACAAGTTTTAAAAGCACATATGAGAAAAGATATGTATGATAAATTCGTAGAATCTAGTATTTAGAGAATTCGGCGTATTTTAGAAATTATGGGGGCATCAAAATGACTATATCAGATAAAAAAATTTATCCTCGTACAGGAGATAACCAGACCGTTTATTTGAAAAATGTAATTACGAATCCCAATATTATCGTTGGTGAATACACCATGTACAATGATTTTGTAAATGACCCAAGAGAGTTTCAGAAGAATAATGTGTTATATCATTATCCAATCAATAAAGACAGACTGATTATTGGAAAGTTCTGCTCCATTGCATGTGGAACAAAATTCATTTTTACAAGTGCAAATCATACGCTGGAATCACTGTCAACCTACCCGTTTCCATTGTTTTTTGAGGAGTGGGGACTTGATAAAGCGAATGTTGCAGCTGCATGGGATAACAAAGGTGATATTGTGATAGGCAATGACGTATGGATTGGCTATGAGGCAGTGATTATGCCTGGGGTTACCATAGGAGATGGAGCAATTATAGGAACGCGTGCAGTTGTAACGAAGGACGTAGCTCCTTACACGATTGTCGGCGGGGTTCCGGCGAAGCCAATCAGAAAGCGATTCGCTGAGGAAACCATCAAGTCATTACTGGAAATAAAATGGTGGGAATGGCCAGAAGAGCGGATTCGGGAAAATATTAAGGCAATTCAGTCAGGTGATATCGACAGATTAACAGCACAATAGTGGCAACATTATCTGTGGTATAAATATGATGGACTTGGAAATAAAAGTGAATGGCCGATATTTCCTGGCGCAACTAAAGATTTATTAGAAATGTATCAGAAATTAAGATTTTGATGGCAGGTCGCTAAAAAATCCGAGTTGCCGGAAGGATATTACCAAGAATTATTTATAACCAGTACATATAATGAGAGAAAATCAATGGACAAAAAATATGAAAAGGCAATTGAAGCTGAGAATAAAATATATACAAATATGAAGGATATTATATCTATACCTCAAAAGAAAGATACAGAATGTGACGACCTTAATAAAGTGTTGGATTGGTTATGTGATGGAACTGAAACAGTTTTAGATTTTGGTTGTGGCAGCGGGACTTTATTGTTTATGTGTGCTAATAGAGGTACAAAACAGCATTATGGAATTGATTTGGCTAGTGAAGGAATTGCGTATGCAAATTCAAGGGCTAGATTAATGACTAAAGGGGAATACCATTTTAGCGTTGGAAGCATCGAGGAATTATATATCATTGAAGATAGTTGCATGGATGGTATCATATTATCCAATATTATAGATAATATGTATCCTGAAGATGTGCATTTATTATTGAAAGAATGTAAGAGAATCTTAAAGGATAAGGGCAAAATGTTTATAAAGCTTAATCCATTTATAAGTGATGAGCAAATTGCAGAATGGAATCTGAAAGAAATAGAAACTGGTGTTTATGATGACGGATTCATTTTATGGAATAGAAAGACAAAGGAATGGATTGATGATTTAAGTCCTTTTTTTGAAGTGGTAAATGAATATGAATTTTTCATTCCACAAGTGGAGCAAGTAAATAGAATTTTTTTATTGATTAAATTATCACATAAAACTAATGGATAAAAACAGAGTGATGAAGCTACGGTAGATTTGATGAGCACAATGGCTTGATGAGGAGAAAAAATATGGAAATAAAAGACAATGTAATTAAGCAGTATTTAAAAAATGTATATTTTATAACAGGAACACCATGTGGTGGAAAAACAACCATATCAAGAGCATTGGCAAAAAAATATGGATTGCCTCTATATGATGTGGATGAGGAATTTGCAAAACATAAGAGCTTGTCCAATCCTGTTGACCAGCCAGCTATGAATAAAGAATTTGTAAATGCAGATGAATTCTTTTTAAGACCCTGCGAGGAATATAGCAAATGGCTTGTTGACAATACAAGGGAACAATTAGACTTTATCATAGCAGATTTAATTCGTATGTCAAAAGACCAGAATGTTATCTGTGATTTGATTTTGACCATGGAGGAAGCAATGCGTATAACTGACCCGGGTCACATAGTTTTTCTTATAAAAAATCCTGAAAATATCATTGACGATTATTGTAACAGAAAGGACCATGATGACTTTAAGCAGTTTATTTATAGTGCTTCAAATCCGGATGCTGCAAAAGTTAATTGTAATAAAGCCCTTGGACTAATGCATAAGGAAAGGTATGAGTCAATTAAAAAGAGTTCCTATTTTTGGGTGGAACGAGATGAGAATAGTACAGTAGATAAAACATTGTGCCTGGTAGAAAAGCATTTTAATTTAAAAAAATGAAATTCCCAAGAGAGGCTTAATCAATGAATGTAGAAGAACTGCCTGGTTATAAAAAGGAATCATTTGCACTTTCATTTAATGGCGGAGAAATATGGTTCGAGCATCTTGATGGCATGTATGATAAAGAAAATATAATATTAGAAAAGCTTGAATTTGATAGACAATTATTCTCACGACCTTCATCAACGTCGTACATATGCTTTGTGTTTGATGAGACCCAAATTACTGAGCAAATCATTATCGCTGTTTTGAATTCAATTACTGAAAATACAAAACACTTTATGAAAATTGCATTTTCCGGTGTGGATAAAAAGAGTAAACACAGGTTGAAGAAAGAATTGACAGAAAAAGGTTTTTGTATTGGTTTTTTTGAAGGATTAGAGGATGCAAAATGCTGGCTTTTACCATGATTGTAAAAAACATGTTCCGTTCTTATCGTTATTATTATGTGTGATTATGAAAGTCAGCAGAAATCGGTTACCAAATTGGAATCTATATAGTGGAATAAATAGTATGCAATTTTGCAGGAGAAGAAAAGGAGAAAACAAATGTATGAATTTCTAAGAGCAGCATTTCCATTTGTGATTGTGGGAATTGCAGTAGCATTTTTGGCAGCAAATCATAAAAAAATCAAGAGTGGAAAAACGGATAAGGAAGATAGTGAAGAAAAAAGGAGAGTGAATTAAATGAGCACATTAGATATGATATTTGTTCCGTTGTTACCAATTGTGTTTTTGATAGTAGGAATTATTATGACAACAGGAAAAGTGAGAAAAAATGTGTGGTTTGGCTGGAGAACAAAAGCAGCAATGGTAAATGAGGAAACTTTTCACTATGCGAATAGAATCGGTGGAAAAGGAATGGTGGCACTTGGCACAGTAGAATTGATTTTTTCACTTTTGTGTATGTATTGTATGGGACATCAGGTACAGGATAATATTATGGCACTATGGATAATACTGATTCAGTTGGCATTATTTTTAATTCTTATTTACGCAGTAGAAAGAAAATTAAAAACTAAATGATATGGTAAATAAAAAACATCAAATTGGTGCAAGGGAAGAAAAGTTTCCTAGCGGTTGATTTAATCAACCAATATTAACTTCAAATCCATTGTATTGAATATAGTAGACAGCTATAATGTAATCAGAGGTGATAATATGAGAGAAATCAATATTGCAAAAGTGATTACAAACAAGCGAAGAGAAAAGGGATTAACTCAGGAAGAGCTTGCCAGTTATATGGGCATTTCCAAAGCTTCTGTTTCCAAATGGGAAACAGGACAAAGCTATCCCGATATCGTTTTTCTTCCACAGCTGGCTACTTTTTTTAATATCAGCATGGACGAGCTGATGGATTATGAACCACAGATGAGTAAAGAGAATATTCGTAAATTATACATAAGTATGGCATCTGATTTTTCCGTAAAGCCCTTCGAGGAAGTGCTGGAAAAATGGCGGGAAATAGTGAAGAAATATTACTCCTGCTTTCCATTACTTTTTCAAATGGGAGTTTTACTTGTGAATAACAGCGTGGCTGCTGCTGATATGGAGCAAACCTTAGCCGTAATTGCAGAGGCGAAAGAACTGTTTACACGAGTGAAAAATGAAGGTGATGATGCCCAGCTGGTGCGGGTTGCACTCAATATGGAAGCATTCTGTGCTCTGACACTTGGACAGGCAGAGGAAGCGGTAGACTTATTGGAGGGAATTGATAATAAGATAATTAGCCTTGAATCAGTGCTTGCACCGGCTTATCAGATGCTTGGTAAGCATAAGCAGGCAAAATCAGTGATGCAGTCGGGAATCTATCAATACATGGGTTCACTTATCTCCACACTCACGGACTATCTTTCCATTTGTATGGAATCACCACAGTTTGAAGAGACCTGCAAACGGGTACTTGCAATTGCAGATGCATTTGATTTACAACAGCTCCATCCAGCGCTGCTTGTAAAATTTTATATTGTAGCAGCACAGGGGTATACCACATTCGGAGACATAGATAAAGCACTTGAAATTCTGGAAACCTATAAAGACCTTGTTACAGGCGATATCTATCCATTGAAATTAAAGGGAGATGCTTATTTTGATTTGCTGGATGAGTGGATTGATGAGCTGGATTTAGGAAATGCGCTCCCACGGGATGAAAGGATTGTGCGCCAGAGTATGTTGGATGGAATTGTGAAAAATCCTGCATTTGCATCCCTTGAAAAGAATCCGGAATACCAAAAAATTGTAGAACAGTTAAAGGATTTATTGGTTGGAGGTGTCAAATGAAAGCGGTAGTAACAGAAAATTTGTCCAAAATCTATGCCGGAGGAAATAAGGCGGTAGATGATATCAGTTTTGATTTGGAGCAGGGAGAAGTATTTGGATTCCTGGGGCCTAACGGAGCAGGAAAGACAACGACAATTAAACTGCTTTGCGGGATGCTTGAACCTACAGCAGGGAGCTGCCGCGTGTTTGACCTTAATCCTGCAGGAAACCCGGAGAAGCTGCATCAGCTTTCTGGTGTGGTCACGGAACATGCACAGATGTACAATCATTTATCTGGAATTGCTAACCTGATGTTTTATGGCACAATTTATGGTATGAGTCCTGATGAGAGCAGGAAACGGGCAATGACACTTTTGGAACAGCTTGATTTGCAGGATGCCAGCGAACGTAAGCTTGCGACCTTCTCCACTGGTATGCGTCAGAGGCTTTCTCTGGCCAGAGCAATGATGCACAGCCCAAGAATTCTGTTTCTGGATGAGCCAACGTCAGGATTAGATCCGGAAAGTGCGCAAAACGTAAATTCTATGATTGGGGAGCTTGCAGCAAAGGGAACAACAATTTTTTTATGTACCCATCAGCTGCGTTATGCACAGGAAATCTGTACTACATATGGTCTGATGAATAAAGGAAATCTATTTGCAACAGGAAACATAGACACACTGCGTACTATGGTATCCTCCAAGGTTAAGGTGCGGGTGAAGGCCAGCGATATACCAGAACATATGGGATATTGGAAGGTTGGAGAGAATATTTATGAAACTGAGGTAGATTCCCAGGAAGAAATTCCAAAGATTGTGAAATCCATTGTAGAAGCTGGTGGCAATCTATATGAGGTTCTTGCAGAGGAACTGTCATTAGAGGATATCTATTTTTCTCTGATGGATAGAACTCATGAGAAAGGAAGCGTGAATCATAATGAATTATAAACAACTTGCTCTTATGAAAAAAGATATCAGGAGCATTACATCCAATAAACAGGTGATTATTGTGATGCTAAGTGTACCATTAGCACTTAGTATTATAATGCCCTCGATTTTTGTATTGGTAACTGCATTCGTTCCAGCTGCTGCTTCGGATTTTCAAAAGCTTTTGGACATGCTGTCAGTTACTGTCCCTGGGTACAGCAAAAAACAAATGATGATTGAGCTTGTACTTAATAAGATTATGCCGGTCTTTTTTCTGATGATTCCGATTATGTCGTCCTCCGTTATGGCAGCCAGTTCCTTTGTTGGCGAGAAAGAGAAGCATACGTTAGAGACATTGCTGTATTCGCCGCTTTCCATAAAGCAGCTTTTTAGGTCAAAAATTTTAGCAGGCTTTTGCGTAGGAATGTTGGTTTCTTTTGTCTCCTTTGCCGCAATGCTTTTGGTTCTGGAAGTAGAGGCGGTTCTTGTAACAGGAGCTGTGATATGGCCTTCCATTAGCTGGCTGATTGTAATGTTGGTGATAGCACCGGCAATTTCATTGATTGCAATTGCAATAACCGTGCGTGGGTCTGCCAAGGCACAGACTATGGAAGAGGCACAGCAGCGCGCAGCATTTATGATATTTCCAGTTCTTGCCCTTGTGATTGGTCAGTTTACTGGTGTCATTTTGGTAAGTACGTGGCTCCTCGTTGGACTGGGACTTATTCTGGTATTACTTGCGGCTGTTCTCATGAAAGGAATTGCTGGCAGGTATACTTATGAGAAATTATTAAAATAGTATCGAAGAATTTCGTTATAGATTTTCAGATGGACAGATTGGTCGGTTGGTGGATGAATTGCAAAAAATCTTCAATGAGTGAGAAAAGAGGAGATGAAAGGGATTGAATGCAAATAATAAGATGATTGATGCAGGAAAAGCATTTGACTGGGGACGAACTTCACAGGATTATGCGAAATACCGGGACATTTATCCGGATATTTTTTATCAAAAAATCGTAGACCGGGGTTTATGTATTAACGGGCAGCAGGTTTTGGACTTGGGAACAGGAACGGGTGTACTCCCTAGAAATATGTATCAGTATGGAGCAAAGTGGACGGGAATTGATTTATCAGAGAATCAGATTGCACAGGCAAAAATTCTGTCGCAAGGAATGGAGATTGATTATTATACGAAGGCTACAGAAAATATAAATTTTCCAGATAATTCCTTTGATGTGATTACTGCCTGCCAGTGCTTCTGGTATTTTAAACACGATCAGATTATGCCAGTTCTTTATCGGATGTTAAAACAAAATGGACGAATCTTAGTCCTGTATATGGCGTGGCTTCCCTATGAAGATAAAATTGCAGGTGCTAGTGAAGAACTCGTCTTAAAATACAATCCGGTGTGGAGTGGAGCAGGAGAGGTGGTTCATCCGATTGACATTCCAGAATGTTATTACAAACATTTTCAATTGATTCATCACGAAGAATATCGAGTTGACATACATTTTACACGAGAAAGCTGGAATGGAAGAATGAAAGCATGTCGTGGGATAGGTGCGTCTCTTTCACCTGAAGAAATTACACGTTGGGAGCAGGAACATATACAGTTGTTAGAACGGATTGCACCTGAAGAATTTGATGTGGAACATTATGTTGCAATCGCAGAATTAAGGAGGAATTAAAATGGTATTAGAAACAGAGAGATTATTACTTCGTCCGTGGGAAGACTCGGACGCTGAAGATTTATATGAGTATGCAAAAGACCCAGAGGTAGGACCAATTGCTGGATGGCCAGTACACACCAGTGTAGAGAACAGCCTTGAAATTATACATAGAGCATTATCAGGCCCGGAAGTTTATGCGGTGGTTCCAAAGAAAGTAGGAAGGCCAGTGGGAAGCGTTGGCATTATGTTCGGAGAAAATGGGAGTGCGCCAATGAGTGAGCATGAGGCAGAAATCGGTTATTGGATAGGAAAGCCTTATTGGGGGCAGGGACTGATTCCAGAGGTGGTAAGAGAATTACAAAGAAGATGCTTTGAAGATTTAGGATGTACCGGAGTCTGGTGCGGATATTATGATGGAAACGTCAAATCCAAAAGAGTACAGGAAAAATGTGGATTTCGCTATCATCATACCCAGGAAAACTGCAAATGTGTCTTAATGGATGATATTCGAACAGAGCATTTCACGTTCTTATCCAAAGAGGAATGGAAAACAGGAGGGAAAGGACATGGTATATAAAATATTAGCAGTACTTGTACTTTTTGCCTTTTACTGCATCTATTTTGGAAAGATGATATTACAGAAGAGGCAGGGAATCAGAACACATCAAATTGGTGTCAGGAAAGAAAAGAAGCTTCACACAGTGGAAGTGTTTATGTCCATTGCTACGTCGTGGATTGTTGTTGTCCAGCTCTTTTCCATTGTGAGGAACTGGTCGTATTTACCAGAAAGTGCAAGATTTACAGGATTTTTGTTAGGAATGGCTGGTGATGCGATATTCCTAATGGCGGTGGTAACTATGAAGGACAGTTGGAGAGCAGGAATTCCAGATAAGGATCAGACAAAATTTGTTCGTACAGGAATCTACGCTTTTAGCCGTAATCCAGCATTTCTGGGATTTGATTTTATGTATATTGGTGTATGTCTGCTCTTTTGCAACTGGCTCATGATAATTAGTGCCCTTTTTGCCATCGTAATGCTGCACATGCAGATTCTACAAGAGGAGAACTATCTTTCAAATGTGTTTGGGGAAGAATATACAGTTTATAAAAAACAGGTTGGAAGGTATCTAGGGAAGAAAAATGATGACTAAAACAGCAAAATAAGTCAAGTAAGACAACATCAAACCGACTAAGATGAATGAGATGGAGGTGAACAGGATGAAAGAACAATTGACAGCAGTTCAAAGGATGCAGGATTTTATTGAGACGCATTTGGAGCAGGATATTACACTGACCGATTTAGCCGAGGCGTCACTATTTTCACCATGGTATTCTTACCGTTTATTTAAAGAGTATCTTGGAAGGACTCCGGCGGACTATATTCGAAGATTACGTCTTTCCCAGTCAGCGATGCGGCTGAAAAAAGAAAATTGTAATGTGACAGAGGTCGCATTTGATTGTGGATTCAACAGTGTGGAAGGTTATTCAAGGGCATTTTACAGAGAATTCGGCTGCCATCCGGGAGAATATATCAAAGACCCGGTTCCGATTACCTTGTTCATTCCCTATGGTGTAAAATTCAGAGAGCTTAGAAAGGATGTTGTAGATATGGATAATTTACAAAATGTGTTTGTGCAGGTGATTCGCAAACCAGCAAGAAAGGTAATCATCAAACGAGGAATAAAAGCAAAGGAATATTTTGACTATTGCGCAGAGGTCAGCTGTGATGTGTGGGGAATGCTTATGAGCATGGATTCTTTATGTGGAGAGCCGGTTTGTTTGTGGCTGCCAGAGAAGTATATTACACCGGGAACTTCCACTTATGTGCAGGGAGTCGAGGTAGGAGAAGATTATTCTGGAGCGATTCCAGAGGGATTTGATATTATTTCACTTCCGGAAACAGAGTATCTGGCAGTACAGGGAGAACCCTTCAAAGAGGAGGATTATGCCCAGGCGATTCTGTCCGTACAATATTCACTGAATCATTATGACCCTTCCATCATAGGTTATGAGTGGGATGATGACAATCCACGAATTCAGCTGGAACCAAGGGGTGAACGTGGATATATTGAGCTTCGTGCAATTAAGAAGAGAAATCAGGGAGGCTGACATGGCACATCAGGATTATATGATTATTCAGAATCTGCATCAGAATAATCTGAAAAATATTTCTCTGGAAATTTCCAAAGAAAAAATCGTTGTTTTTTACCGGAGTATCTGGTTCAGGAAAATCAAGTATTGTATTCGATACTATAGCGGCTGAGAGTCAGCGTCAGATGAATGAAACCTACACGGCATACATGAGGGGCAGACTGCCAAAGTTCGAGAAGCCAAAGGCAGAGAGAATCGAGAATCTGTCGGCATCCGTCATTATTGACCAGACAAGACTTGGTGGCAATGCCCGTTCTACTGTGGGAACTATCAGTGATATGTATTCTGCGCTCAGGCTTCTCTTTTCTCGTATTGGAGAACCACAGATAGGTCCGTCTTCTTATTTTTCCTTCAATAATCCCAATGGCATGTGCCCGGAGTGTTTCGGCATCGGAAAGGTTATGACGCTGGATATCTTACCGCTTATTGATAAGGAGAAAAGCTGGAAGGAAGGCATGGTGGATTTACCAGCCTTCCATATAGGAAACTACTACTGGAAACAGTATACGGAAAGTGGTCTGTTTGATTTGGATAAAAAATGGGGCAGCTACACAGAGGAGGAACGAAATCTTCTGCTGTATGGAGCAAGGCAACAGGGAAACCCTAGAGAGGTCAAGCAGGTAGAGGGTATTCACAACATGATGAGCCGACTGCTGTTAAAACGTGACCCTTCGGAGATGGGCGAAGCATCCATGAGACGTCTGACGGATTATGTGAAGCAGACAGAGTGCCCAATTTGTCATGGAAAACGTCTAAATGAGGCAGCACTTTCCTGTAAGATATCCGGGTTTACCATTTATGAAATGTGTAATCTGGAATTTACAAAGCTTAGAGAGGTTCTTCAGACAATTACAGACCCAAGGGGAATATCTGTCGCCCAGAGCTTGATTACAACCCTTACCAGAATGATTGATATCGGTCTTCCATATCTGTCCTTGAACAGAGAGTCAGCAACCCTTTCCGGTGGAGAAGCACAGCGATTGAAGCTGGTTCGATATATGGGAAGCTCCTTAACGGGAATGACATATATTTTTGATGAGCCAAGTACAGGAATGCATCCACGTGACGTGCACCGTATGACGAAGCTGCTGCAAAGTCTTCGGGATAAGGGCAATTCGGTTCTCGTTGTTGAGCATGATAAGGATGTCATTTCCATTGCAGATGAAGTGATTGATGTGGGACCACTTGCCGGAAAGAATGGTGGGGAGATTCTCTATCAGGGAAGCTATGAGGGACTGCTGCATTCTGATACCTTAACAGGAAAAGCCATGCAGACCAAGATTCCGGTTAAAACTAATCCCAGAATTCCACAAGAGTTTCTACCTATTCGTGATGCCAGTGTCCATAATCTGAAGCATGTATCGGTGGATATTCCTCTGCATGTTCTGACAACGGTCACAGGTGTGGCAGGCTCCGGGAAAAGCTCTTTGATTCGTGATGTATTTGCAAGCCAGTATGAAGACCGGGTGGTGTTGGTTGACCAGTCTCCGGTAACCGCTACGGGGCGTTCTACACCAGCTACATTTTTGGGTATTTTTGATGAGATTAGAAAACGAATGGGGCAGGAAAATAACGTCAGTGCGGCATTGTTTTCTTTTAACAGTAAGGGAGCCTGCCCGGTATGTAAAGGTCGTGGGGCAATTGTAACGGAGCTGGTATTTATGGACCCAGTGACCACAGTGTGTGAAGCATGTGGTGGTAAACGCTACAGTGATGAGGCTCTTTCCTATACCTATCATGGAAAAAATATGGTTGATATTCTGGAGATGAGTGCAGAGGAGGGCGAGGAGTTTTTTAAAGACTGTCCGAAGATTCACAAAGTACTTCATGCCATGGTAGAGGTGGGACTTTCATACCTTTCATTGGGACAGCCACTTTCCACACTTTCCGGTGGTGAGCGCCAAAGGGTAAAGCTTGCCAAATATCTGGACCAAAAAGGAAATATTTATGTACTGGATGAACCAACAACCGGACTGCATGCCTCCGATGTGGCAACCATAATGAAGCTGTTAGAAGCGCTGGTGGAGCGGGGCAATACTGTAATTGTGATTGAGCATAATATGGATGTGGTGAAGCTGTCGGATTATGTGATTGATATTGGACCAGATGGCGGAACCCTGGGTGGTGAGGTGGTATTTACCGGAACACCGCAGGAGATGATAGACCACAGTGAGACCATTACTGCCAGATATCTGAGGAAGGCAATACAGTAGAATTATCGAAAGGGGATTAATTATGGCAGAAAAAAATGACTTTATCATTGAAATTGAGCATCTGAATAAATGCTTTCGGGATGTCCAAGCAGTAAAGGACCTGAGCTTTCATGTAAAAACAGGAGAACTTTTTGCATTCCTGGGAGTCAATGGGGCAGGGAAAAGTACCACCATAGCCATGATGTGTGGACAGTTAAAAAAGGATACAGGAACGATTCGGATTGATGGACGAAATCTTGATGAGGCTGTAGATACAATCAAGAAGGAAATTGGTGTTGTGTTTCAATATTCAGGATTGGACTCAGCACTTAGCGTTTATGATAACTTAAAATACCGGGCAGGTCTCTATGGAATTACAGGAGAAGCCTTTGAAAAAAGGTATGCCGAAATGGAGCAGCTTCTTGATTTTAAGGATTTGAAGAAGCGAATTGTTGGAAAGCTGTCAGGAGGACAGCATAGACGAATTGATATTGCAAGAGCGCTGCTTCACAAACCCAGGATTCTGGTGTTGGATGAACCAACAACAGGACTTGACCCGCAAACCAGAAGAAATGTATGGAATGTAATTGATAAACTGCGAAAACAGGAACGCATGACAATTTTTCTTACAACACATTATATGGAGGAAGCGGCGGATGCTGATTATCTTGTAATTCTTAAGGAAGGGCAGATTGCAGCAGAAGGGACGCCGCTACAGCTGAAGAATCAATATACAGGTGATTTTATTACACTTTATAACGTGACGGAGAAGCAGGTAGAGAGACTTTGCCTGCATTATGAGAAAATGAAAGATGCCTATCGCATTCAGGTGCCGGATACGAAAGCAGCAACAGACCTGATTCTGAAATTCCCTGATTTGTTTTCAGATTACGAGATTACAAAAGGAAGGATGGATGATGTCTTTTTGAATGCTACAGGGATTGCGTTGACAGGAGGTGAAGTGCAATGAAAGCATTAATGATACTAATTCGGAGAAATACAAAGCTGTTTTTTAAAGATAAGGGAGTATTCTTCACGTCGTTGATTGCACCATTGATTTTATTGCTGCTTTTTATTACCTTTCTTGGAAATGTCTATCGGAACAGCTTTCAGTCCTGCCTGCCGGAAGGCGTGAAGGTGGCAGATGAATTGATGGAGGGATTTGTTGGAGGCTGGCTGTTATCTTCTCTGCTTGCAGTGTGCTGTATTACAGTAGCATTTTCAGCAAATATGATTATGGTGCAGGACAAGGTAAATCGTGTACGCACAGATTTAACCATTACTCCTGTAAAAAGTGAAGCCTTAGGTCTTGGCTACTATATCTCAAGCTTACTGGTGACAGGAATTATATGTTATACAGCAGTGGGAATCGGATTTCTTTATCTGTCACAGGTGGGATGGTATCTATCTGCGGAGGATGTGGGAATGATACTGCTGGATGTATTTTTACTCATACTATTTGGTACTGCACTTTCATCTCTTGTCTGTGTATTTGTGAAAAATCAGGGAGGCATAACCGCAGTGACCACCATTGTCAGTGCCGCCTATGGCTTTTTATGTGGGGCATATATGCCGATTTCCTCTTTTTCAGATTCTATTCAGAGGTTTATCAAATGCCTGCCGGGAACCTATGGAACCTCTCTTTTGCATAATCATTTCATGAGAGGGTGCTTTGGTGAAATGGTGAAGGATGGCTTCCCAATTGAGGTTGTAAAGCAGATTAGTGATGGATTCGATAACAGTCTGTATTTTAATGGAACGCTTGTTAGCATGAAGCAGATGTATCTCATACTTGTAGTGACAATTGTGGTTTTGCTGGTGCTTTATCTGGTTGTGAACAAGGTGAATATAAAAAAGCAAAAATAGTCAAGTGAAAGAATTGCGTGGGTGCTAATATGATATTCATTCGATAAGGAAAGGAAGGAATATCATAATGAAAAACGAGATACAACAAAATATTCAATCAGTACCAGCGTGGAAGAAAAGAGCATGTTTTTTCCTGATTAGTCAGTGTATTACATTGTTTGGCTCGACAATTGTTCAGATGGCAATCATCTGGTATGTAACACTTAAAACGTCATCCGGGGTATGGGTGGCGGCGTTCATGGTAGGTGGCTGTCTGCCACAGTTCTTAATCTCTTTTATAGGAGGTGTATGGGCAGACCGCTATGACAGAAAGAAGCTGATTATGGGAGCTGATGCAGTAATTGCATTTGTGACTTTAATTTTGATGCTTACCATGTCCTTTATTAAAAAGGATTCTGTTTTATTAGGTGCCATTCTCTTTGTGTCAGTTTTACGCTCTTTGGGAACCGGGATACAGACTCCTGCAGTCAATGCAGTGATACCACAGCTGGTTCCGGAAGAATATCTGATGAAATTCAATGGAATCAATGCAACAATTCAGTCGGTTGTACAATTTGCCGCCCCAGCGGCAGCTGGCATTTTACTAAGTGCCAGCACACTAAGGTCTACATTGTTGGTGGATATTTCCACAGCAGTTGTTGGAATCGGCATGCTGTCCTGTGTCATGCTCCCAAAGCAGATACATATGGAGAAAAAGCAGTCTGCATGGCTTGATATGGGTGATGGCTTCCGTTATGCGTTTTCTGATAAAAAAATATGGAATCTTTTGTTGATATATGGGAGCTTTATTTTCTTATGTACACCAGCTGGATTTCTGTCACAGCTATTTGTCAGCAGAATGTATGGTGATACCTACTGGTATCTGACCGCGGTGGAAATTGTTGGATTTGCGGGAATGACATTAGGTGGGATGCTTATGGGAACCTGGGGTGGCTTTTCTAATAGAATTAAAACTCTTTTGCTGGGTGTTTACGGTTTCGGAATTCTGGCTGTTATGATGGCAATATCTCAATATTTTATATTTTTCCTTGTCTGTATGGTTATATACGGAATTGCAATAACAATGGTTCAGACAGCTTCCACAACAATTATTCAGGAAAATGCAGAAGGTGCAAAGCAGGGAAGAGTATTCGGATTGTTTGGTGCAATGTATTCGGGATTTTCCACTTTGGGCGTGCTGCTGTTTGGCCCATTGGCCGATTTGGTGCCATTACAGTGGCTAATGGCTGGCTCAGGCTTGGCATTGATTGTAGTGGCTTTTTTTATTGGCAGAAAGCTTCAACGTACAGAAAAAAATAATTAGATACAAGCCAGACATTTATGTGCAAGGTGGTTCAAGAAAAATAATGTTAAATGAGATATCATGGGTACAACGAGGTGAGGAAAAGTAATCATGGGTGATTTAGGAGCAAGAGGCTACATTGTAAAAGAGACAGGTGCAGTATACTATACAAAGAATATGGATAAAACCATTGAATGGTTCACCAACGTTCTTGGATGGTACGGACAGATTGATTCCAGAGATGAGAATGAACAGGGAATATATGGATGTGTCAACAATATTCCAATAGAGATTGAGTCTCTACATATTGCACCATTCACAGGAATCCATATGTTTTATGGCGAGCCGGAAAAACGTACGGTAGGATTCATGATGGTCAGTGGAATCGAGCAGCTTTATTCCTATGTAAAGTCAAAGGGATGGACAGATATCAGCGAAATCGAAGAGGAGCCATGGGGCGGGAAAACAGTCTCTGTGACAACCATTGACGGATGTAAGTTAAGCTTTTTTGAAGTGTAGTTATGTTTTTAAAATACTATCAACGATTGCGTTGGTAGTATTTTTTTACGTTGTTGATGGGTATAAAAAACAAGAAATACAAAAAATGAATTTCATGAAATAAAATCTAGGTATTGGACATATCAATAATTTGAAATTATGATTAAGAAAAATAAATGAAACAAAATAATGGAAATAAGGAGCATAAAAAATATGAAGAAAAATTTAGGATCGAAATTAGCATTGTATCCAACACCAGTTACGATAGTAGGGGTTATGGCAGAGGATAAACCGAACTGGGTACTTGTCTGCCATATTGGTATTGTGAGCCATGACCGAATACTAATCAGTCTTGCACAGCAGCATTATACCAATCAGTTTGTGAAGAGAACAGGAAAGGTATCCATCAATCTTGTTAATCAGACACTTCTTCCAAAGGCAGATTACTGTGGAATAGTATCAGGAGCGAAAACTGATAAATCGGAAGTATTTGAATATGAAATGGGAGAAGCAGGAGCACCTGTTATAACTGCATCACCACTTGCTATGGAGTGTACCGTTGAAGATACTATAGTAATCAATGGATTCGACAATTTTATTCTAAAGATCGAAAACACTTATGCAGAAGAAACAATTGTTGGAGAAGACGGTAAATTGGATTATACATCCTTCAAACCAGTACTTTTTGAAATGCCAACCTACAAATATCTTGCAACAGGAGAAGTGATTGGAGATTGTATGAAGATTGGAAAGGCAGAGTAGTATATGTATAACAAAATGACAATTGAAGAAGTAATTAACCAGTACAGCATTCCAAAAAAAATATTAGACGAATATCATTCCTTTGGTCTATGCGATGCTGTTCGGGAAGTCATGGGAGACTGGA
>CAZYYO010000052.1:0-9167 GCA_964650965.1 uncultured Lachnospiraceae bacterium
ATACTCTTATAAAAAATAGTCCTGCCACAAAAACATATGGGCTCAACAAAAGTATACTTACCAAAAATTTCTTTGTAGAGATCATATTTCCCATATCTATCTGAAAATAATTTAGTTGTCTGGAAATAAATATTGCTAAAATATCAAGTATTGCCAGGAATATGCACAGCATCAGATTCTCGGTCGCTTTCTTTTCAATATAACGGTATAGCAGCAATAAAAGGACAATTACCCCACAGGTTATGGTAGACATTGGACTAATACATGCCGCAATAAATCCCAGTGGCAGAATTAAAAACTTCCCTTTATCCTGTATCACAATGCCTATCATTATAAAAGTCAATATCCATGCATACATTTCCATGGAACCAAAGTTCGCATATGGTAAAAACATACTAATAGCAAAAATAGAAAATAAGGAAATCATATAATACATGGTTTTCTTATCTCTCTCCCCTGTTTTCTTTAAATAAAATGCAAACAATGCAAACATAGTAAAATAATAGACTGTTGAAATCAGTAAATTAAACCTGTAGTCCTGCATAATACCCATCGGTGCAGAATGAAACTGCAAAATGTGGTCAAAAAATCTACTGCCACAAACAAGGGCAAATAAGCCCAGTGCTCCTAAAAATTGAACATCTTTTTTTGTTAAATATTCCTTCATCTTATTTTCCTCTAATAACTGTTAAATGACTCTCCGTTAAATAATACAATTCGTAATTGATCATCTATCATACTAATCGGTATATCATAAAACGGAACAAAAAGCATGGGATATACCAGTAAAATAATTGCAAATGGTATTTTTTGCTTAACCACCAATTTTGTTTGTTCCAGTTGCTCTGCAACGGTTTGATCTCCCATTGCAATCAAACTCATAACGATTGCAATATAATAGAAAAAGACTGCAAACACATATCTTCCGTAATCTACCTTCAGTATCATTTCAGGTAATACGGTAAAAGCTCCCAGTGCTACCATTAAATATACAAATTGCTCTTTTCTCTCTTTTCCACCAATTAAATGTTTCAAAAAATGAATCCCTATCAATAGATATGGAAGAAAAAACACAAGAAATATTGGAACATCAATATAATTAGCTACGTGATATTTCCATTCATCCATAAAAACCCCTTTTCCAAGGATTTCATGATTGACCATTTCTTCACTGTAGTCTTTTCCTGTAACAGATAAATCCTTTGCGGCTTGTACGACCTCCTGAAAAACAGATTCATCCTGCACATGACTGAAAAATTCAAAATAAAGAAAAAACGCTGAAGCTATTACACACGTTAAAACAAAAAGAATAATGTATTTCTTCTTTTCTTTTCCCTGTATCATAATTGCCTTATATAATAAAAGCACCAGAATAATATTAATATTCATAAAAACAAATCCATGATGAATACACATGGCCAAGGCACATAGTGGAACGATCAACCACTCATGCTTTTCTCTTATAATCAAGATAATCGATGCTAATGTTATCATAAAAAGAAAGATATCGATTCGCCCAAAATTTACTTTACAAAGGAAAATTGGTACGGCTAATATTGTCAGAAAAACAATGAGATATCTCATATTATGGAGATTCTTCCTGGCTGTGCGTCGTAAACAAACAATATAAAACGCAAAAAAGCATATGATATAAATAATTGTCATAATCTGATTAAATCTGTATATTGGTAAATGCTCCATTAAGTCATAGGGTATCATTTGATTTAATAAGCTCCATGCAGAACCAATAAATGCTCTTGAAATAAATCCATATTTATATGAAAATGCATATATTGTTGTGTTAAAATCTGTTAGTTCCCTTGAAAAAAATCGATAGACCATAATGACGACAAATACCGCCAGCAATAGAATAAAAAGTCTATTTTCTTTTTTTTCTGATAAATCCTGTGAGTTTCTCATCTTATCCCTTTCTTTTAAAGGATTCCCAAAATCTGTAATACATTTTTTAAATCATTTGCTCCATTACGTGTAATCATACAAATATTAATATCAGAAAATGGTACCAGCATAATGGGGTATATCAGCAGCAATACCATCCAGGAGTGTTTGGAAAAAACATTTGTTTTCATATCATACAGAGCCGCTTCCATGTAGGAGTCTTTTTTTGCGACTAATACCAGCAGCGTTACGAAATAATATAAAATCAGTGCGAATACCCATTTCCCATAATTATGATTATACAGCATAACTGGCAAAATCCATATTCCTCCACAAGCGATCATTCTATACAGTTTCTTCATATGCTGAGGAACCTTCTGTAATATATTGCTCCATACCTTAACCACAACCCATATATAAGGTAACAACAACACCATCATTTCCAATAGCTCCATAATGTTTCCCAGCTTGGGTGTTGTACCTTGGCCAAACACGATTCCATTTTGCATCTCATACAATGCACTACTGTCTATCTCACCATTGCCCAAAATTCTTGCCATGTTTTCAATCTGAGAATTGTCTATTACAATCCAATTATGAGACATTTTTAATAGTACAAATAATATAACAAGCAAGAGCGTAACAAAAAGCAATAAATGCTTATATTTTTTCTTCTTCCTTTCATCATTACAATAAGCATATTGATAAGCAATCAGCATAAAACATATGCCAAAATACGCGAACAAAAAATCAGATTGAAACAAAATCCCTATCACTGGAATCAGTGTGACAGCGAAAGATATGCGTCCAGAAATAACTATACTGGAAAAGATGAACATAAATGTTATGATCCAATTATTAATCGAACCAAAATAATCCCATCCGGAAAAATTGGGGATAACAAAAATACATAAAAGAAGTATCCCTGCCCATAGCACATCCTTTATTCTCTCTGATGCATTCTTATTAATCTGATAAATAAAAATTCCCAATGCGGCACATTCCACTATCAATGAGATTTCAGAAAATCTCATTGCCGATTCATATGACACCGTAGTATGGAAGAAATCACAGAAAAGTCGAAACAAGGTTCCCAGTAATGCATTATTATAGATTCCCTCCTGATAGGATGTGGCCAGCATCGTGGTATTTGCAATAGACATGCCCTCATCATAGCTTCTTATAAATAGTGCAATAAGAAACATAAAAAATGTAAAACAGCATATTTTTTTCTTTGTAATAATTTCTGTAATATTGTTCATACTTGCCCTTCGTTGGATATCAAATATTGTATGATTCGATTTACTCTTACTTACTGTAATGCCAAATACATTTTAATGCCTGCACTCCATCACTGAAGCCTATTTTCTTGCCCTCTTCATTGCTTCTTGGATAATAGGAAATGGGCACCTCATGTATTTCAATCCCTTTTTTACTAATCTTTGCAGTGATTTCCGGCTCAAATCCAAATCTCTTCTCTTCTATGTCGATGGATTGGATAACATCTCTACGAAATGCCTTATAACAGGTTTCCATATCTGTCAGCTTCTGATGGGTACGCATATTAGAGAGCATGGTGAGTCCCTTATTGGCAAGACGGTTCATAACATAACCCTTTGCCTTCTGGTTCATAAACCTGGAACCATATACAACCTGTGCTTTTCCTTCAAATATCGGGTTAACCACCAGGGGGTACTCGTTAGGATCGTATTCCATATCTGCATCCTGAATAATAACCACATCACCTGTAGCAGCCATAAAGCCTGTGCGTAATGCTCCCCCTTTTCCTGTATTTTCCGGCTGATAAATCACCTGATCTACCATAGGCTCAACTTTTTCCTTTAGAATATCTCTGGTTCCATCTGTAGACATATCATCTACGATAATGATTTCTTTTTCTTCTACAGGTGCATTCTTTACCTTTTCTAAGATTTCCATAATGCTGTCTTTTTCATTGTAGCACGGAATGACTATGCTTAATTTTCTTCCTTCTATTGACATGATTCTTCCTCTTTCTAATTTACTTGTTTCAAATTGTATCAAATTTCATGCATTCTGTCATCATACCTCTTATTACCTGGTATCAACATGAACATATTACACGATTTTATCTACAATATAAAGTGTTCTCTTTACGGTATTCTTCCTTAATAGTCCAGCTTTGTCCATTTTCCAGTTCCAATATCATAAGCATATACTACATCCTCTGTAATATGATTTTGATTAAGCCAGTCTCGAACCTGATGGTCTACGTCAGGGTCCTGTGGTTGGATATTCCAACCCTCCGGCTCATGACCTGAATAGCCATTCACTGTCCGTAAATCGTATTTATCTGCAATTCCCCATGCTTTCATCTGAAGAATGCTGGTTAAGAACATCTGATTGGATTCTTCTGCCAGACCTTCCCGGTCTGTAAGATACATCACGGTACAATCCTTCGGTGGTGCATCAACAGAATCCAGAAATGCCTCCTCTTCGGCAATATTCCATTCTGTTGCCACTCCTTGTGGTGCATAATTGGTGCAAAATAGAAGCACTGCCAAAATGGCACAAACTGCCGCTGGCAGCTTTTTCTCCTTAATTCTGATTCCATCCAGAAAAATTGCAAATATTACACCAAACCACAAGGTCATAAAACCATGCCATCGACTGATTCCCCGTAATGCAGAAGCTCCCGGAACTATTTCAAATATAATCTGCCAAATGGAATGTCCATGTACCTTTACCACAAGAATCAATCCGAACCACACCAACAAGAAAAGGTATAGATACATAAATGTCTGGAATTGATGCTCTTCTGTTTTTTTATTTCTCATTGACAGCCCGATAGCCACAACTGCCACTATAGTAAAGAGGCATAAATCAATTAATGGAAAACCTGATTTTAAATTATATATCGTTGTATCCCACATGGTATTACTGATATCATTTAACTGACACAAGCTTCTCCAATCCGGGGAAAAGTACAGCACATCTTCCCAGTTTCTTCCTCCTACATTCTGCAGCATTGGAAGATACAACTGGATAAAGGGAATCATGAATACGATTGCAAGTATTCCGTATATGATATAATCCTTCCACTGCCCCAAAAATCCCTGATAAGCTGCCCTCAGATATTTGTTTCTTCTTAATAGTATTGAGCAAAGCACAAACAGTAAAAGTGCCAATATCATAAAAATACCTACAAAATACGCCACATAAAAGGCTGTGTAAAATAACAGAACAATAAGACCGATGGTGGCCAATCCATAGACGTGGCGAACCTTATTGTTTTTATTTCTATAATACATATAAATCATAATAAGTATAAAGGGAACCCAGCTAAGAGCAATCATCTGTGGATTGGGCATCATGATATTGTATCCATTGGAAAAAGAAAATGCTGCCACAGCCACCAGCGAAGCCCACGGCGATACCTTTACACACTTATGCATAAAGAAATATAATGCATAGCTTCCGGCAATATGTGTTGCTATTAATACCAATTTAAATGCTGCGAACATGTTCATGCCCAAAGCTCGAAGCAAACTGTATGGCAGTGCCATACCCAGCATAATATCAGAATAGGATAATACATTTTTCTCAGGATAAAAGCACAGTACATCCATCCAATATTCTTTTCCACAAAACACCTTATACCAGTGTTCCACAAAATAATTATTTAACTTCCCATCATATGCTGCTCCAAACAGAGAGTCGTTAAATAAAATATTTCGAAAAAAGATCATCTCTCCAACAAGTATCAAGGCAATCACAATAAACGTTGTAACTCTTTGCCTCTTTATTTTTGTCTGTTCCATTATTTCTAACCTTTCTTATTGATTGCACTGTATTACTATACCTGGCGAATAGGAAGTCGAATAATAATTAAGTCATATATATCCTCAAAAATATCTGCAATATGAAAGTCCCGAAATGGGATAAACATAAAAGCATATATTAATAAAAATAATGTCCAGATTCCATGATTTTTAAAATATTCTATCTCCTCTTGAACCAATGTAATAACAAGCTCATCTTTCAATGCCATTAGGATTAGAATGCATGCCAAATAATAAAAGAAAAACATAAACACATATCTTCCATAATCTGTTTTCAAAATCATTTCCGGAAGAATGGTAAGAACCCCCAATGTCATAACAATGTAAGCCCTCTTCCTCTGTATATCTCCCTGTCTGCTTATTAATTTACGAAGAAAGTTTCCTATTAGATACAGATATGGCCAGCACAACAGTAGAAAGAATGGAAACTCAATATAATTAACCACATGCCATGGGATTTCATCCATAAATACGCCCTGTCCAAGAACCTCGTGGTTAACCAGATGGTCATGATATGTTGTTCCACTTTGTGATAGTGTTTTTGCTAATGTAACGATTTCATCATACACCCCAACATTATCTACATGTCCCCAAAATTCGAAATACAAAAACAATACAGATGAAATAACAAAGGTAAGTGTTAACAGGATTGCATACTTCCTTCTTTTTTCCCTATTTGTCAACAGTTTATATATCATCACCACAAGAACAATATTAAGATTGGTAAAGACATATCCGTGATGCAATAGCATTGCAAGCACTGACAGAGGAATAAGAAGCCATTCTAAGCGTTCTGCTATTAACAATATGCAGCACAAAACGGATATCATCAGAAGATATACATCCAATCTACCGAAATTCTCAATGGTAAGATACATGGGAAATGTAATCATACCCATAAGCAGTATCAGCACCTGCATATTTTTCCTGCTTCCCTCACCGGAATGCTTTAAGCAAATTGCGAAGAATGCAAACAGCACCAAAAACAAAAGTGCCGTTACTGCCTCTGACAGCATGTATACTGTATGATAGCTTACCATGTCACCCGGCAGAATCTGATCCAAAAACTGTAAGCTGGTTCCTAATAACCCTCTTGATACAAACCCATATTTATAAGAAAAGGCAAATGGCGTTGTGTTAACATCCACCATGCCGTGATCAAAAAATTTAAAAATGCATGCAATTGCAACAATGCCAAGTAATATGAAAAATTTTAGATTTTCTTTTTCTTTAAAATGGTTTTTCATCCTGTTATTCACAAAAATCTCCTTAAAATAAGATGCACTGCTTTCTCATCAAAAAACTTTGCTAAGTAATGGAATCTTCTTTCCTACTGCTGCCGTAAATGTACCTGCCAAAAGAATAATACCTGTAATAATCGGAACAGATATCAGCAGTGGATAATTTCCGGCAAGAATATTGTAATGCTTCAAGATAAGTATAAATATAAAATGGCATCCATAAATACCAAGAGAATATTTTGATAATAGGGATATCCATTTGTCGGCTCCTGATGGTCTCCATCGATTTCTCACAAATAGAAATACGGAAACACTCCACAATATGGTTCCTGGTGTTAAATATGAAAAAAGGTCATCTCGTACCACACCTGTTTTCAGGCTCATTGTAACTACCAGTATCATGGAAGTAATGATAGAAGCAATACCTACAACACCCCACATTTTTTCCTTAAGGCTCTTCCCATATACATCAAGATAATGTCCTATCACAAAATATCCAACATAGCTAATATTCATAAAATCTACATTTTGATACAATGATAAAAATGCCAAATGGTTTATCGCAAAGTGAATACATTGATATACGAACCAGATGAATATAAAATATTCCAGCTGCTTTCTTGATGCATTGCCTGCAATAATTCTGAGAATAGGAACAATGATGTAAATGGGAATAATAGCATAAATATACCACAGATGTAACTGGACATCACCACATAATATCTCCTTCAACATGGTAGGAAGAAACTCCTGTATCTCACAATAAGGATTTGCTATGTAATGTATTACCTTATATACCATCGCCCAAAAAAGAAAGAAGATGATTAATCTCATAATATTATGCAGATACAATTTTTTCAAACTTATCTGCCTGTCTTTCTGCAAAAACAAAGCACCGGATACCATCATAAATAACGGCACACACACTTTTGTAAGCCCCTGGAATACCGTAAGCACCCCCCACTGGCTTGTAGCAATATCACATGACCACCATTCCTCTGTTACGTGAATAATCACTACCGAAATAAGTGCTATCATTCTTAATGTATCAATGTAGTCTTTTCTATTCTCCATCCCGTCCCCCATCCTTATATCTACTGTCGAAAATAATCAATCTGTTTTAGAACCACCTGACTATTACCGGTATCCTCGATATATACCTTGTAATTATCTCCTTGTTGCAGCTCGATATTCTCAATCGCTGCTTCCTCTTCCTTCGAAACAAGCTTCCTGCGATAAACTCGGCTCTGTCCATCTGAAGAAGTAACAGAAACCACAAATTCTATCCCGTGGGCGTCATTATCCAATGGACTGTAATGTAACACTGCCTGGTATGTTCCAGTGTCTGCTGCCACAAAATCTCCTTCTATGAGACGACCACCTTCACCTGTAGAATGGTAGTTCCCATCTTCACCTAAAACAACATGATTTCGCTGATATCCCCAACTCATATCATCCCGGCTGTGGTTCTCGCCTGCAATTGGAATTCCATATTGAAAATCCATATAATTCTCATTCATAATCAATAATTCATAGGGACTGTTTTCATTGACAATAACACGTTCTGCTTTGCTCTTCAGTCGATAATAGTCCTCTCCAACAGCAGGCGTGATAAAGATTCCTATTTGTTTACCAGCTTCCATGGTCATACAATCTCCATCGTATTTCACATAGGTTCCCCACCTGGGCATACGGAATTCATTTTCTATCCAGTCCTTTCCATTGTCTGCACCACCAGTATTTACAACAGCAAATACCTCCAGGTCATCCTTTGCAAAGGCCGAAAACACTCGTCCGTTAAAGAAATTATCATAGATAAATATGGTATCTCTCTGATTCTCCTGTGCTATCTCCATAAGCCCATCCATCTGCTTACCACCACGGTCTTCCTTCCACATTTGAATATCCTTATAAAATGAGACACCTGTGATTAGTAAAACTGCAGTTATGGTTATAAATTTCACATAACTGCCTGAAATATTGGCTCTACCCCAATCATATACGATACCTGCCTCTATAAATATTGGTATAATTGTCATTAACCAATATCGGTATTCAAAGGTCTCTGAGCCATAGGTCAGCTTTGCAAAGCAAAATAACAAGGCACTAACCATAAAGACAAACAAAACCATCTGAGCAAAAAATCTCTGTTCTATTGGAATCCTGTTCTCTTCCTTTAAAACCCCTCTTCTGCTGGCAAAAACAA
>CAZYYO010000052.1:9177-17232 GCA_964650965.1 uncultured Lachnospiraceae bacterium
CAAGCAGTGTGATTGCCACTCCCGCAAATGAAATAATTCCAGCAAGGCTGGTAATCACGATTTCCTCATTGGTCCAGCCAAACAACTGAAAGATGCTTAGGAATACATTTAAAAAATTATCTCCCAAATCTCTGGCAGCCAATGTGGTCTTGGTTGCTGCCGAGGAACCACCAAACCCCAGAAAATGATTTGCCACTATTCCAGCCCCGGACACCATAATCGCAATGAATACAACTATGATTCTGGCATTGATAAAGCTGCGTATCCGCAGGCTCCTGTTCTCCCCCAGAATGGTCCATATCTCAAACAAAAATAAGGGAAGGATACAGCATCCCACTTCAAAAATCCCACTTGATATTCCACATAAGAAGAATCCTATAAGGGACAATAAATATAATATGATTTGCCGTTTACGCAGACTTCCTTTATGCAGACAAATAAGTGTATCCATTAAAATCAGCATAAACATAATGCGAAATCCATACAATGCACCGTTTACAAAGAGTTCTTCGATATAATCCAACAATCCAAATTGATATACGGAAAAGACTGCAAGAAATGAAAGTAATTTCCCCGTTCTACTTACCCCCAGGTCATTGCATAATTTATTCATTACCAGAACAAATAAAACAATCAGTACATCATTTGCCAATCCATATGCCAGAAACACGTCATGAAATACTCCGTAGAACAACACTGCCAGCAGAGTAGGCATGTCCCATGTAAGCATTGTACTGTAGTAATAATCCTCAATCAGCAGCGTTTTTTGCTTCCATATCTGCATCACCTGAACCAGATACTCACTGGAATCAAAATTCACCAATCCCTTCATCTGGGTAATATTGAATATTATTAAATATGAAATTTGTGCCACAACAAGCAGAAATAGAATTCCCTGACATATTCTTTCTGTTTGTGTGCCTGCTTTTTCCCTGTTCATATTCATCTTACCCCTTATTATTCCATTCCATAATGCTATTTCCCTTTACCAAATAACTTTTGACAGCAATATCTGCCATATAACGATCTGATTGGTGATCTGAATAGAAGCTATCTATTTCTCTGTTATGAAACTGCTCATTGTATCTTCGTACCTTTTCTTCTCCCTTGCAGTTCTCCCCGTCAATTTCTCCTGTAAGAGAATTCATACGTGTAGCAATTAGGGAAGCTATCTGCATTCGACTGCATATTTCCTGTAATAAGAATTCCGGCGAAGCAGAAATTACAAGGTCGTCCTCTTTTTGCTGATTCCAATACCATGACTTTATTTTATGCTCATGTGTATCCCAGAATCGCCGAATGTCCTGTTCCACATTCGTAAGCTTTTGTAAAAAACAAAAGAACTGTCCTTTAAATTCCGTAAGTGTTATTTTGCCATTCTTATAACGAAGGACTGCCCGTCCCATTTTAGGAAGAGCCTGGCACAGCTGCATTGGATGATGCCTCATAACATACCAGATAAAATCCTTGGTGGAATCCCCACGATAGATTGTCCCGTCAAAATCATATACATTCATATCGTCTTACCTTCCTATACTATATGGCAATCAAATTCTCTGAGATAAAAATGCCTAATCCCGGCATATCAATGTACATCAATACCACAAACAATATAATTAACGCCAGAACATAAAGCATCAGTCCCTTTTCATGATACAGCTTTTCCGGCTTTTGTGCTGCTGAATCTTCTTTGAAAGCAATCAGGAAATAATAACAAAACAATCCAATATAAAATGGAATAATCAATAATAATTCCACACGATATTTCACAAGAAATACACCAACTAAAAATACGGAACACATGGCATAAAAGAATGCTGAAATCAGTAAGCTGTTCTCTGTATACCGTTGAAAGGATTTTCGATATTTCCCTGCAAGGCTTTTATCCCCAATCATGCGATATTCAGAAAATCTCCTGGTTGCCATTAAAAATGCTCCAGCCATCCAGTATCCGATCACAATACTACTAGGTGGGAAGAAGGCTTCTGTTACAATAAACCATCCCATGAGAAGACGGATAGCATTATTCAATGATTCTGTTAATACATCCACAAAAGGAATGTCCTTGGTACGTATGGGCTTTACATTATAGAGAATTCCCATAATCCACAGCCAGATTTGCATTGCAAGAAACATCAAAGACACGTAGTAGCCCATGGCAAAACCAACCACCGTAAGTCCAATATACATTCCATACACCATACGTTTATCCAGATTATTCTCTACAACGCTTCTATGCTTTTTCACCGGATGGTATTTATCAAATTCTGCATCAAGCCATTCGTTAATCACATAATTTGCAGATGCCGTACAGCAGGTAGAAAAGAATCCAATGATAAAACGAAGTAAAAAGGAAATGTCCAAAGGGGACGTCTCTCCAGGAAGCAGTGCAAAAGCACATACCACCCCTGGGATAATAAACATTTGTTTTATCCAGTGATCTGGTCTTGCAATTTTTATGTATTTCTTCATTATATTTTCTCCTCTTGTTCTTATATCATATACCAATGGAACCGGTATTTATTTAGCAGCTTCTTTCCTTCGGGACTGGAAAAACAATTTGAAGCCCTGCCATACAAAGCATGCACCAACCAAATAAATAATCTGTATCACCGCCTGGTACTGATCTGATACATTTCCACAGATACGATTCCAGTCACAATACTGTCGAACGATGTTATGCACAAATAAGATACATAATGTATTCCTGCCACAGAAAATCACGAAATCTGACAGTATCGGTATCTTACTTAAATGCTCCGATAAATATATTACAGTGATACATCCTGCTACAGCGGCGATAATACAAAGTGGGTATTGGGGATAATATTCAAGAACCATGTCAAGGCGACCATTGTGTACTCCCAGTAACCAGATAAATGCAATCATGAATAGCGCTATTTTCTTATTGGCTGTGTCCTTTTCTCTCCATTGGGGATGAAGCTTCATCTCATATCCCAATGCAAAGAAAATCATGGAAGCAAGTGCAATATCAAAATAAAAAGGCACAAAGCTGGTATGCATTGCAAGATACCATCCTCCTACACTTTCTATCATTACCAAACTCCATCGTAACCAGGTATGCTTTCCTGCAATCTTAACAGTAATTGCAAAGATGATAATGGTGCAAAACAAGCTTAACAGGAACCATACAATCCACGTCTGATATCCAATTAGCAAATGTCCTGTCCGAGTGATAAAATACGAAATATTTTCTTCTATTCCCTGACCTTTATAATACATGTTTTGCCAAATACCCGCCAGAATGGCTGCAATACCAAAGCCCAGATAGACGATATAAATCCCTTTAATTTTCTTTTTCAGCATTACATGAATGGATTCATTCTTGAAAAAATATCCACTAATCAATACAAACAGCGGCATGTGAAAAGAATAAATGTACAAAATATCCAGCGAATTCCACGACGTCATTATATGAGCATAAACCATACACAAAATGGCAACACCCTTTGCAAAATCCATTGTTTTATCTCGGGGCTTTTTTTCAGCTACGGTTTCTGCACTCTGCTCTGGTTCATCCATTTCTGCCATACTGTTATCTGGGACAGCTTTCTGTAGAAAAATGGGTATTTTGTAAATATAGGTAATGATGATTGCCACACATACCCCGGCCATAACAGCAGCCACAAGATCATAAATGTCCTGAGGCAGGATATTATTGTAATAATCTGCTTGCATAACAGCCTTTTGAAAATACACTACCTCTAATGCAATTCCCAAGATTAGCACCCACAGCTTATGTGCCATTTCCATACACTGGTTCTTCTTATAATAATATCCTGCTAAAACAAAAACAGATAACACCATTCCTGCCTGGATACTTAAGGGAATCCAATAGACCTTACCTGTGCAGTATCCCAGTACCGACAGTGCTAAAATCCATAGCACCCCCCCATTTTTTGGGATAAAATAATTAACAATCAAGACTGCGAAAAACAGCATTAAAAGTACGCTAAGTACCCCCATTCCCGTCACCTGAACCGGTGCTGCCAGATTATCCTTACTGCCATAAATCATATTCCAAACTGCCTGAAGAAGTGCATTTTTCACACTGTCTCCTGCAATATAACAATCCCTTGTGATACGAAAGATAGATAGTGCAAAAGCCCCAAGCAGATAGGTAAGAATATATTTTCGAAAAAGCTTTGGTAGCATCTGCTCTGTCTCTCGTGGCTCCAATTCCATTCCCACAAAAAAGAACAGTACCGGTAACGATAACATGCCAAGAAATCTACATAAGCTGTTATCTGGCTGAAAATAACAGTATGCAAGAATACCAAGAATTGCTATTATTTTTCCGGTGAATATTTCTTTCTTAGTCATTTTCTTTCCTTTCCTGTTAATACCACGGCAGCATTGTCTTCAAGCTATAATACAAAGTGGGATTTGCCTCCTGCAACGGAAAGCTTCTATCGGTAATTAGGATAAGACTTAAATTGCATATCACACCCCAGAACACCAGCAGCATTACAATTCTATGTAATGCATCTTGTGCTTCCTGCTCTTTGAAAAGCGTTCTTTCTTCTATCATTATTACAACGATACAGGTACTAATGGCAAATAACCAGCCAAAATCACTGATATATCTTTGTGTAATCCCTGCCACCTGTATATCAATACATATAATAATCCCTCCAATAAGAAGGGGAAGAACGGAAAATAACAGCACTCTTTTTTCCCTTAACTGTTTTCTAAGAACGACAATCAACGGAAGAAATATCATTAAACCATTAAACGCAAGTACACCTCCAGCATATGTTTCGGAAAATGTATATCCCACATAATCATTTACCATGGAAATGGATGAAATAAATGGAAAAGCCGGAACAATAGACATTGGCTGTAGAATATACTCAAATAATCCCAGTGGAAGTCTTTCCAAAACAATGCCTCGATGAACCATATCGTACATTGTCAGATTGTATTGTGCTCCAAAATCAAAGGGAGACTGAAATCTCAACCAATTATAATACATTGCTGATATTCCTACCAGAAGAAAAGGCAGCATGATTAAAAGAGTATTTCTTATTCCCTTTATGGAGAAGAATTGTCTATCCTCTATTGTCTCTTTCCAAAAGATAGGAACTGCCAGGATGAAAACCAGTATTAATGCCGGCCTGCACAGCAAAATCAAGGCTATCAATGTGGATCCAATGACAATTCGCCAGGTACTTATAGTGTTGTCTCTAGATGCTGATATCCATAACCCAAGACCAAATAAGCCTAGGTTCAGTGCTGTTACAATTGGGATAGAGTATACATCACCATAATACTCCAGATACACCAGCATTGTTGCAAATATCATAAAAATACTGCATAACAGATAAGTTCCAAGGCGAATCTTCCGAAAATATTTTGCACTTAACTGATATAGAAAATAGAACACTGCTACACAAAGCAGCATACTGCATGCTGTAACCATATACCAGGTGTGCAAATCATTCCCTGTAATAAGCTTATATGGAACAAAGAACAAGATAGCTGGCAGTACCCCAAAATAGGAATAATAGTTACCATTGTAATAGGCATAATCCGGTGGCTGATATGCCTCTCCTGATTTCTCCAGTACTTCTTTTCTAACAATTGGGTCATATGGGTTATCGCAATTTTCCAATGCTTTGGCTGGCTTCCTCTCCAAAGTCACCTGTCCATCCATAAGTGCATCCGCCAATTCATTATACTGACCGAAAGCCGGCCATGAATTGCTGTCAATCATAGGTTGTAAATTATCGTTCTGTCTACTGACAAATCCCAGACTTCCAATGACGACAAATAAAATCAGCAATGTCATGGCAATGGATACCCTGGTTTTGCTTTTCTCTTTATGAAGGAATATTTTATACAGCTCACTCTTCGGGCGAAACAGTATAAAAAATGTAATAATTAGTATCTCAATAACCATTCTTAATAAAGAAATATGCATGGGAACCGGTGCATTAATATATATTCCTTCTATCTGGATATCCACTGTTTTATCGTTAACAATTTCATACCCATATAATTCATTTGTAACATCTCCATCTTCAAATGTTAACTGAAGCTCCTGCGTAATTCCTTCTGTATGAAGTGAAATATATTGCGTTAAAGGCACTTCGTTACAAATCTCACCGGTTCCCATAGGAGACAGTTGTGCATGTGCCGCATCTTCTGCACAAACCTCCACCTGTGTCACTGCATTCTGATCTTGTACTTTCACATAAATTGTTTTAATATTCTGATTGATTCCACCAAAGGTCAGTGTTGCATCATCTTGAGAATAAAGATGGTAGTCACCATTTTCTGTTGTTAACTCTCCTGTTGTTTCTTCCAGATAATTCATAAGATTTTCCGGCTGTAAAAACAGAGTAGCCCAGTGCCGATAATTAAAAACTAATATTTCCATAACGGCAAGAAAAAGTATAACTATTATGATATTTCTAACCTGTTTTCTTTTTGACTGCATTTCTTTTGAATTCATTTTTCCTAATCCAAACTCCCTACCCAATAAACTCCATCACCTTCTGGGGCAACGTATAGATTCCATATGTTAACGAACAAATAGATAAATCGCATAATGGTGTAAAGCACAAGGCATATGCCATAAGCAGTCCCGGCAAGAATCTTCCCTTCTTCTTCAACCATTGGTACTGCCATAGAAGGCTATCCATCACCTGATGATCCCCCAGTGCTATCAGTACCAGAAGGGTAATGATATAGTAGCTTATCACTGCGAAAATCCATCGTCCATAATCAACCTTCAGAATAAAATTCGGCAGCATAGTAAGTGCTCCTGCTGCAACAACGATATACTTCCACCGGCACAGCTTTTCCTGGGTTGATGTTATAAGTCTTTCAAAAAATCCCACAAGTAATATAAGGTATGGAGAGAATAAAAGCAAGAATATTGGAAGCTCCACAAAATTCTGAAGATGCTCCTGCCATTCCCTGACAGACAAATCTACTCCCATAATCTCCTTGTCAATAACATCCTTATGGTATTTTCCCTGATATGTTATTGATTTGGCGATGCCTATTACATCCTGGTAGATTTCTTTCCCCTGCATATGACTGAAAAATTCAAACCACAGGAATAATACAGATGATATTACAAAACAGCAGATTAGAATTACTATGTATTTCCTCTTTCTCTTGTCAGTAGAAGATAATATCTTATATAGAAGAAGCACCAGAAATATATTGAGATACATAAATACATATCCCTGATGTACCATAACTGCCAATGCTGCAAGAGGTATAAGCAGCCATTCTAATCTTTCCCTGGTGAGAAGCATCACTCCCACCAACGTTAGCATTACAAGATAAATATCCAAACGCCCGAAATTGTCATAGCCAACGAAGAACGGCACTGCAAATGTGGTAAAGAACAACGTAAGTACCTGAATTGCATGCCTTGCCTTACCCTGTGCTTGATGTAAAATCACTCTATAAAATCCCAAAAGTATCAAAATATATATAACAGTAATTACCATAGTATAAATCTTAACACTAGAATAGGTAAATACATTCATAGGGAATATTTTCCCTAATCCCTGATAGATTGTTCCTATGAACCCTCTAGACACAAATCCATACTTATAAGAAAAAGCCAACATGGTTGCATTAATTTCATTTACTCTAGGCGGCATAAATTTGGCAAACAATACCAGAATATAGCTGACAAGTGCAATCCAAAATATTCTGTTTTCCTTTTTAATCTGATTCCTGTCTTCCATGATCCCCCTACAACCCAGTCCTATGAAAATAATCCCGTCACAAAAGTATATACCCATTTAGACAGCTTGTGACTAGACGCATTAATAACTACATCAAAGAAGGGCATCATGAACATGGGATATATGTAGATAAGCTCCCATACTGGTACCCGTTTTTTTATGCCGGTTTTTATATCCTGTAATTCCTGTGAAACCTTCCCGTCTCCGGTTACCATCAGCATCATGACAATGCCCAGATAGTAGAAGGCTGCCATGAATACATAACGACCATAGTCAACCTTTAGAATCATTTCCGGAATTAATGTGGCAGGTCCCACAGCGA
>CAZYYO010000053.1:0-17028 GCA_964650965.1 uncultured Lachnospiraceae bacterium
GCTTATTTCTTAAGCTTGATTTCATTCTAAACTCATAGGTGTCCATTTGGATGGGCTGAATTATCGAACGTGTATTTGCAAACCGTAAAAAGAAGGAGCTACTATCGCCACTACCGGATTTATTCCGAGTGAAAATGCAAGTGCATCATCTAATCGATGTATATCTTCGACACGCAGATGGTTTACGTATCTCATAACTGCTCGCTTATCAATAGTTGCCAACTACTCTGTCTGAATAATCGATAGGCTTAAATGTGCATAATTGGAAATCAGTACATGCGTCTTAATCTCTTTTCTTTTAATCTTCGATGTAAGATAAGCTACGATCTGGTTTAGGCTATATATATTTCCCACCTGATTTTGTATAATCACTGCAGGGTGGTTCCTGCAGCTCACGTACATACATATAGTTTGAGAACCATGTTCACAATAGATGAACTAATGAGCCATATCGTCCAAATGTAGTACGTATAAAAAAGCACGCAGTATCGCTAATATATGTGTTTATGTTTTAATAAAACTTGTTTGGTTGATGACAACATGAAACCATGTCCGTGCTGAAAGGCAAAAGGAAAGCCCCTGGTTCCTATCTAAATAGAAACCAGAGCCTTCCGCCCATGGAGTAGCTCAGCACGACTGTCACTACTGTAAACATATTGAATTTCAACTATAGTCTTGTTAAATTGAATATCCATTTTAACCATCCATAAACAGAACTTGCTCTTCTTACTACCTGACCTTCTCCGCATACTTTTAATTTTCTCATTTCTAAAGCAATGTCTTTTCTATCTGGCATTTCTCCTGACTCTATTACCTTATCAAAGCAATCAGCGAATATTTTGTGTTCTAACATTAACTCAACTATTTTTAATTGCCTATCTTTGTAACTAAGTTTAAACACCTTTGTTCCTAATGATGTTAACGCGACAACAACCTGTTTGTCCTCATCAGTAGTCTTTAAAAACAAACCTAAATACTGTCCTGCATTATAATAATAGTCTGATTGCCTTAATTCAAAATCCATAAGTTCAGAAATCTGTTGTAATGTCATTGGATTCTCATACATATTTTCAAGCAATGATATAATTCTATCCATTGAATTTGCTTGAATAAATGGAATTTTTGTACTAATCATGTTATCATCTGTAGTTATTGTTGTGGAGTTTCTAACTTGCTGCAGTTCTTCTAATGTAATTGTTGTATCTTGCAATGAATAGTTTTTAGTTCTTACCAATTCAATCGATGAATAATCTTCCAAAACATTAAATCTATATTCAAAAAGTCTATATATCATATTAGAATACACAGAAAATACAAGTCGAATTGGCTTGTCAACTTTTGTTCTCCACAATCTATATGGATAATATAGTTGCCTTACATGAAAATCATCGTGAACAACATTTTTTGCTTCCATAATAACGACAGACTCATCGTTTTCGAATCCTCCATCAATTTCACACTGAGCATTATTTACAGTAATCTTTTGCTTATTATGCTTATATGTATTAACCTCAAAATTAAATATTCCTGTACCCATTCTCCCATTAAAGGTCGAAACATTTTCGTTAGTTTCTAAAAAATCATTTAAAATTCCTGAAATAATTAACACATTAATTGCATTTGCTTCTGACGAGATGTTATTTACATCAATGGATTCAAAATCTGGCAATTCCACGTGATCCATTTGGGTAACATGCTCATCTAGTTCTGGAATTTCCTGATATAATAAAAAATCACTAATCACATATGAACTACGACTGTCTGGCAGTATATTTATCTTGTTATCTCTCAATATAGACGGCAATGATTCTGTACTGTCCCATTTTGCCATTAATCTTGGTTCTTTAAATTCCTTAATTTGGCTTGCCTTAATATGAAAACATCCATTTTTTTCAATTTCTTCAAGAATATTATATTTTGTGATTAGTTGCTTCCATGCTTCATTTGCTGAAATGCTTTCTCTATCTTGAGACACTGTATATTAACACCTCACTTATTTCACCACGTTTACTGGCATTACTATTAATACTTCGTTTGGCTTGAACTGTTCTAATCTCATATTCTTTATATAACTCTCTAATTTCTGGGCAATCTGAATTAGACTGTAAAAATGCTATCCCCTTATCTCTGAGTTTGTCGCACTCTTTTTTTAATTCAACTTGTTTATCATAAGAAAATCCATTCTCTGTATATCCAGTAAAAGATGATGATGATGATATTGGCATATATGGTGGATCTAAATATACAAATGCACCTTTACGTAATCCCTTCAAAACTTCTTTATAGTCACCTTGTTTAATAACAATATTTGCTTTGTTAAGATACTTTGACATTCCTCGTATTGTTGTTGCATTTACAATATTAGGATTTTTGTACTTTCCATATGGTGAATTAAATTGACCTGCAGCATTTACTCTATATAATCCATTATAACAAGTTTTATTCAAGTAAATAACCCTAGCCGCTTTTTGTATATTGTCCATTTCACTATATTCATGAGTTCTATCAATACTTCTTGTTTCATAAAAATATTCTTCTGAATTATTACTTTCGTGTTTTTCTAATTCAGTTATCAATTCTTCTGGAAAATCCTTTATTGTTTTATATACATTTACCAGTTCACTGTTATAATCATTAATTATAGCTTTTTTAGGCTGTAGCTCAAAGAATACGGCTCCTCCACCAATAAATGGCTCTACATATGTTGAGCAGTTTTTATTAATCAACGGCATAATATCTGCCAGCAATTGTCTTTTCCCGCCAACCCACTTTAAAATAGGACAAATTAATATATTGTTAGGCATTTTTATCCCTTCTTTCTTATTCTTCATGAATATTATAACTTAACTATATTACATAGTAAAGATGTTTCGAACATATGTTTTTATTTTGTTTTTCACAATGCTATACTACTATATACGCGGTTTCTTTTCCATTTGTAATTTTCACAAATATCTGTCAGCTTTATTGCGAACTATTCCAAACTCTTTATTTTTGAAATACAAAAATATATTCATGTGATAACATCAAAAAATTTTTACTTTGATTTTTCCAATATTCCGATGATCTGCAGTTATGTTGCTCCTTTATTATTATTTCTTTCGATGAAAATCCAGTATTAATAAAGCACTGCATCATTCGAAAACCTAGCGGCACTACTTTACCATTCTTTCTAAGATCCCCAATCATTACTGCACACACTTTGCCATTTTTTAGAACTCTAAATGATTCTGATGCTACCTTTTGCATTTCTTTTAAAAAGTCATCTACAGCAAGATGCGATATGTCTCCTTCAATATCTTTGCTGTATTTAATGATATTGGCATATGGAGGATGTGTGCAAATAAAATCCATTCTACCATCTTTAATAAAATGTAGATCTCTTGCGTTTCCTTCTCTTACCAATATCTTTGAAGTTGTGTTACATTGGAATTGTAAATTTGTTTCTGATAATGAAACAGATTGCGGATTAATATCAATACCTACCGCATTTCGATTGAGTAGCTTTGCTTCCACTAATGTGGTTCCACTACCTAAGAATTGATCTAAGACCCAGTCTCCTGGTTTACTATACCTCAGAATTAAGTTTCGCGGTATATATGGTGACCAATTACCTCGATACTTTCCTGAGTGTGTTGCCCAACTTCCTCTATCCGGAAATGACCAGACCGTTGTTGGTTCAAGATGAAAGTTATTTGGTTGTAATTCTATAGCCATTCCTCCTTCACAAATGTAATTTATTTTATTATAAACCAAGTTTGCTATTTTATCCAGTGAATTATCATCAATTCAAAAAAATCAATGATAATTCACTAAAATACTTATCTCATTATCAATTCAATTAAATAATACTTTGCTCTTGCATCTCTTAGTGTTGCCATGCTACTCACCCTCCCCAATTTTTTCTACCACTTTAAAGTTCTTCCCATGTTACATCACATGCCTTTTCTTTATTATACCGAATATCTCCCCACAAAAACAGCCCCTTCCATCAGGCAAGTAATACACCTGATAGAAGAGGTCTGTTTGTTTCTGTTAAATGTGCCGGTATGCTATTTTACAAATTGGTTGGTAACGGCTGCTACATCACTCATCCACTTCCATGCGGTATTGATGTGATTGGTAAAGGTAACGGTTCCGTGGGTAATTCCATCACTGTTAATATATAGCTGGCCATCATTGGATGCTCCATAATTATCTGCAATAGCAGTTAACTGGTATTTCTGGGACCAGGCGGTTTCCTCTGTCACTTCATAATAGCCCTTCTTTAATCCGGTAATGCTTGCCGTTGATTTGGTGGTATCTCCCTCATTTGCCACAAAATTAAGCGTCTCGTAGAAGGTGGCTATTAGATTTCCCTTGCTTCCATCTTCCTTCACTTCGTATTGATTAATCTTGTAAATGAAGCTCTGGTTGGCATTTACAGTTTTTACATGAGTATACTGCTGGTCGATGGTTTTGGAGATTATAAGCGTTCCCTTATCCACGTAAATGGTAAAGTCATGCTTAGCATCTCTTCCTCCACTTTCATTGGTTATGGTAGTGAATTTTGTAATGTCTACTCCCTTTTTCCACACAGAAAGCTTGATATCGGTGTCTTTGTCAGGCATATAGCGGGTCATATCCCCACTTAAGGGCTCACTGTCTCCTGCCACGGTATATTCATATACTAAGGATGGCTCTGCTGCCACTGGTCTCTCTGCCTGATTATCCTGGCATTTCCAGATAACAGGGGCATTGATTCGCTGCTGCAAATCGGTGGTGTCTCCATAAAATACTCTTGTATCTGTCACACCAATGGCTGGGCAGAATACATGAAGCACTGCCTGCTTTCCCTGAAGATTTAAATCTGCTACTCCATTGTCCTTTTGGATAGACGGTGTAATCTTGCCGCAGATCATATATTGTGTGTCCTTCGTAAGACCTGTGGTATCAATCCACTGCTTCTTATCCCATGCTCCGGTTGTCTCCCCTGCTGGAATGTTGTAAATTCCTACTACGTTTCCCTTGCTGTCCTTCACTTCATAGGAAATGTTACTGTAAGCATTTCTCTTTCCATCTATGGTATACCACTGGTTATCTATCTGATACTGGATGCCTGCCTGGCTGGGGTTATCGAAGAACAGCTCAACCTGCTCCCAAGCGTCTGCCACATAGATGCTGGCCGGTCTAGTGTCATAATCATATTGAAGATTCACATCCACCTCTGGTTCTGGAAATGCTTCTACCATGGTATCTTCTACATAAATTCCTGCACTGCTGGTATTGGTAGGAACTGCATTTCCCCCAATAAAGCCATCAATGACAGGGGCTGTAATCTCTACAATCAGCTTTCGTCCTCGTGGTTTTCCTGTAGATGGGTCCTGCTCTAAGATATAATTGCCACTGTAATCATAATTGGATACTGATACGGTTTGATTTTCCGCATCTATCATAATCTGTGGATTGGTCAACGCCTTCTTACTTCCCCACGCTCCATTTCCCAGATAATCGCTGGTATATACCTTCACATCACTGTTGGTAATCTTAGTCGCATCAAAGGAATCTGCAATATAATCCTTCAAAAAGGTACTGCTTCCCAGAGTGCTGCTGGTGCCCCCAATCGCACTGGAAATGTTCTGGAAGATTTCTGTCAGACTGGCTGCATCGGTTGCACTTAGGAAATATCCAGCGGTATAGTCTCCTCCCGTTCCCGGTTCATCCAAAGCTCTTGCCTTTGGATAATTGGATGACAGATACTGCATGTAACGATTCATATTGCTGATGTCACCAGATGCCGGGTTTTGGGTGGGGTCCAGTGCTTCAACAATTCCTGCCGCATATACCGTTGCCCCATAGGTGTTTTTGGAAATATATGCATTGGCGATTGCTTTCTTTGCCACCTCCGAATCGAAACTATTACCAAACTGTATTCCTGTTGGTTCTCCGTCGGTAAACATTATAATTGCTTTATTTCTAATAGGATTGCCATTTTCGTCTGTTCCATAGGAATTGCGATTAGCCTTTAGGATTTCATTTGCCATATCCATGCCATCATGAGCGTTGGTGGCACCATAAGCTGTTAATGCATTCACACTGTCCGTGAGATTCGTATTAACTACGCCGTTCCTTGCTACAATCTGGAAAGCATTCTTATATTGATTGGCAATACCTCTTCGCTGTACTCCTGAGTTATCTGTATAGTCTTGTGAATAATCGGAATTCAAATACGTATCCTTATATCCATAGGAAGTGCCTCCAATAAATAATTCATCATTAACATAATTATTGGGATTGTGATATCCTGCAAATCCCACAATCGCAATACGATTATCTACATCACGATTGATGGAGTCCTTCTTCACTGCCTCGATAAATGCATTTACTGCATTTTTCAAAGCTTCCAGCTTGGTAATGCTGGTGGTTTCTTGACTATAGAACTGGTATGCCGGGTTCTTACCATCGCTTCTTCCTGTTGCAGTGGTATAGGGATAGACAATCTGATACCAATGGGCAGTACCATAGTACCAACGATATTGAGGATTTCTTCTGTCCCCAAAATTATGATAATGTACTTCCTGATATTCCCCATTCACCTGAATATAATAGGTTTTATCATAATAATATTTTCCTTCATAAATCCCTGTTTTTGCAGTATATATCGTATTGCTTATGGTATGAGACATACTTCCCGACTGATCCAGCACCAGCACAATATCCGTAGGAATCTTATTGGTAACCTGGGTCACTTTTCCTGTAGCATATGCTTCCAGAGAAATCGTTGCCTGATCCTTGTCATTATCATAGCTAGCCGTCTTATTTAAGGTCAGACTGTCTTCCTGTGGGTCACTGGCAGATAACAGGGCTGCTGCCTGGGTCTGAAGCTGAGCACTCACACTGTTCTCCTGAATTTGTGCTCCTGATACCTCGTTTCCGAAGGTTGCTACCGGAAATGGAGAGAAGCTGCCAGAGGATAGGTTCACCTGTTGGATACCATCCTGGGCATTGGTTCTTACATCTCCAGCCACATCTTCTAGCTGGTTGTCGTCCTTCTGATGAAATACCTTTACCATCGTATCCTGATTGGATGCACATGCTAAGGTTTCCTCTGAGCGTTGCTCAATGGTTATATCAACATTTCCTGCAGGCTCAATCTCTTCCTCGCCTTGATAAAAGGATATGTCATACACCATGAAATCAATTAAATTGGTAGCAAGTCTGTCAGCTTCCCCTTGCAGGAGATTTCCTGCCTGCTCTAATTGTTGGGCATCTGTAACCAGAGATACCTTTAAGCTGGCATCCTCCGGAAGAATTCCCTCCTGGCTTACGGTTGCTCTCACAAGTACCTGTGCATCTTCATAGACATAGGTTTTTGTATCTGCTTTATAATTTTTTCCCTGTGTATCTTCTACCTGTGTTCCTGCAGATTCAGGAGCAGGCTCTGCTATCTGAGATGCTACTGACTCCTCCGTCACCTCTTCTGCCAAGGTAACAAAATTGGTAGAGTATGAAATGAAGGTAAGTAAAGCCAGCACTCCTGCAAATAGTCTTGCCAGTTTTCTCTTTTTCATGATTAATTCCTTTCCTTTTCCATCCAATTACTGTAATGCTCTGATCTCTATCTACTTACTGCATACTGCGCACTCCATCTCATCCAAGGAATACTGAAGACATATCTGGTTACAATATTGCTGTTGATAATAACAGTTCTCAATACGTTTCATTACCTTCTGTGCCATTTCATATCCACAATCCGGCAGCATCACAATATACTGAGAATGGCTGTATTTGGATATGACATCTCCTGCCCGAAGCTGCTTTAACAGCACATGTCCTAGCTGCTCCATTCCATAATTCAAGAATTTTCGATATGCTATGGTTCCAGATGGAATATCACGAGCCGCTGATACGGTAATTAATGACAGATAGGTAGTTACTCCCAGACGTCTGGCTCTTCGCTGCTCCATCTGACATGTTTTCTTAAATACTCCATATTCATACAGTAAGGCTCCTGGTCGGTCCTCTTCCAATAAATCCTGCTTTATGACACGAACGCTTTTAGCTTTCACATGATTCTGCTTTAGCAGCTGGCTGTATATTTCCTTTAGTTCTCTGGATGGTTCTACCCCCAGCTCCTTATACAGGATGCTGGCTGCTCTGTGATACAATTCATCCGCCAGCTGATATTTCTTCTGATAGCTTAATGCCTTAATATAGCTGCAATACAAGCCTTCATCCAGGTTATCAATTTCCAAAGCTTCCTTGCACAGCTGATCCATCAGTTCATATTTTTCCTGCTGCTCCAAAATCTGTGCAGCGGCTTTTACACTAGATAGGAACATAGAATGATAGTATGTTCCTAGTGTTGCAATCCAATATTCCTCTGACAGGTTTGGAAGAAATACTCCTTTATACAAATGCAGACCTCGCGTGTACCGCTCTAGCATTTCCTGTTGGCTTTCTTCCTCCTCTACTCCTTTTATGGACTCTTCGAACAATTCCGCATCTGTATCCACTGCAATCTGTGAATTCCATTGATAACAACCTCTTCCTGTAAGAATAAATTCTTCCTGCGGCCAATGTTCCTTCATAATGTTTCTCATTCGGTAAATTAAATTTTTCAAAGCTCCTCCAGGATTTTTACTTTCGTCATCCTTCCACAAAGCTTCTACTAATTCTCTGGTGGTAATTTCTTTCTTACGATGTACAAGAAAATATACCAATAGTCTGGTAAGCATTTCTGACCGTAAGTCTTCTTCATCTATGCTCTGTCCCTTCCATGTGATGGATAAGTGACCAAACATCTGTACATATAATCTGTCTGATAGATGATTTGTACTCATAGATTTCCCCTATTTCATTGTGATTAGTAAAAGTGACTTGTAAAAAAGTTCCTCCCTTATTTTACATTTCTCCCCATATTTATTTCGCAAATTTTGCCGATAACCTGTTACTTTTTCATTTTCCTTACTGCGAAAATAACACCTCCAACAATGACCAGAAGTACAACCAGCCCAATAATCCAGGGTAAATAAGGATTCCCTAATATGGTAAGTGCCTGTGGAACATTTTCATCCGGTACCTGAACCACATCATCCGGCAGCTCCTGATTCTCCAGCGGCGTAGGTTCATCACTGGCAATTACCTCTCCTGCTCCTGCTTCTGCAGCAGCTGCCGCCTCATCTGCTGCTGGCGTAACAGCTCCTGGTGCAGCTCCACCGCCTCCAGCTGCAGCTGTCGTCTGAGGCAGCACAACCGTGGTAACCGTAGTTCCACCAGGAAGCACAACGGTTTCCGTAATAATCTCACGTCCTGGAACATTTAATGGAGTGTAGATAAATGTAATCTCGTTGTTCTTATCTAATGTCTTAATTGCAGCATCTACACCATAGCCCTCCATCTCCAGTGCAGCCTCTGTTACTGCTGCCCCTGCCTGTGTTGTTACTACCTTGGGGGTTAATAATTGATTGCCATAGATATCCACATAATTTACCTGATACACCGCTTCATCAATGATGCGGGCATATTGAGCTACCAATGTGGTCTTATTGGTAATGGTAATGGTTCCCTGATTAGGAGACCATCCTGTAAAATAGTATCCTCTTTCCGGAGATATCAGGTACTGATACGTATCGGTATGAATGGTATCCATGTATGGCACCATTGTAGTCAGACTCTTATCGCCGGAAATCAGAGTTCCATGAGATCCTGCACGAAATATTACCTGATAGGACTTCACTCCTGCTCCGTAGCTGGTAATGGGAACCATCATAGTAATGATAAGTACCGTTAACATGAAAATAACAGGGATTCTCTTATGTCGTTTTTCCTTCCATCTACTCATCTTTTCTGCCCTCTTTTTCGATCTCCTGTCTCACCTGTTTTCTTCGAATAAATAAGAATATTCCACCAGCTCCTGCAATAAGTGCCAGACAAAACACCATCATGTATGGCAGCACATCTCCTGTTCTAACAACATTTATCACATGACTGGCAGTGCCTGTAATATAATCTATAACACGAATTGGCGGATAGCTTGCCAGGGTATCTGCCATAAAGGTCAACTGAATCGTTCCCTGCTGTTCCATATAAGTATTATCTGCAGAATCTCCGTCCAGGCTTAAGGTTATTGTAATATCAACCTTCTCCCCTTTACTTAAGGTGTCCAACAGAATCTGATTATCCGAAGTAAGATACTCTGCCCCTACCGATATATTATCTGCTCGGCTTCCACCTCCAATAACTGCTGCAAAAAAAGGGGAAGTCTCTTTTCCCTTGGTAATCGTAAAATCATAAATTGCGTTCTTGCTTCCGCTGGCGGCTATATTTTCTAATATCTCGCCGCTGATATAAAATTTCATGCTTTCTGCACTGCTGTTCTCCAGAGAAAGGGTCATACTCCTGGTTTCTCCCGGGCGAATCCCATCAAATTCATCTCCGGATACATTGGTAACAAAATTTTGGGCATTTTCTTCATATACAATGGAGCCTGATTCTGCTGCCATCACACTGGCTGCCTGAGACAGCCCCAGAAGCAATGCAGTAAGACAAACCATTATCTTAATTTTCTTCATATTCACTCCTTCATGTTCATGTCTCGTCTTAACGAAACCTCCCTTACTGATTGGTAACGGACGTAATAGTCCCATCATCCTGGAAGGTGGCACTCACACCCCATTCTGCCAGCATGGCGGCCTGCGGTGCGTACGCCTGAATGGCATCCGCTGAAAATAACAGCTGTGCAGACAAGTTGGCATATGCATTGCTGTTTTCATTTATTTCCTGTTTCAGAATACTAAGCTCTTCCATGACATTTGCGGTGCTCTCTCCTGGTGCCAGCGGTTTCACATAATAACATTCCAGGACTTCATCATCCCCTGTCTCTTCCGCTCCTCGAATCAGCCAGCCTGCTTCGCTTAGCACTTGAATGGTTTTAGGTGAGATCGATGCATCAAATATTTTTTCTTCGTCCATGAACCAGCTGCGATTAATCAGCACTCTTACATAGCAATCCTGCGTTCCGGTATTTTGAACCCAGATGCTGTCCTCTATAATATCTCCCGGCTGTACGGCTTTTCGTATCATAAGCTCCTGCTGATTTTGCTTTTCCATCCCCATTGTCTGTGCAACAGGAAGTATTTTTTCTTCCAATGTATCTTCACACAGCTGAATTTCCACTTTCCCTGTACGCACCTGATGCTTGGTGGATGCAGACGCAATCGTTGCTGCATATGTAATTCCAACAGCACCTAGCAGAAGGATTGTGGACACAGCCAGTATTACCTTTCCTCTTTTTTTCATAATCTAGACTCCTTCTTGAGACAGCTTCCATTGGTTCCAGCATTTCTCAGACTCATTATATTTTCCTATGGTCACATGAAAGTCACACGAAAATATTTCCATGTGATTCTTCTTTTTCTCTTCTCTTTTTGATTTTCTTATGCTATTGTAAAATTATTCCGGTAGGATTTCAGATAATATAAAGGAGCCTTGTATGATGCCTAGAAGAAATCTCCGGTGTCATATTATGCTGTTGTTAGGATGCGTCGCTCTCCTGTTTTATGGGTGCTCACCGGGAGACGCCAATAACTCCTCTGCGGCGAAGCCCTCTACCGATTCCAACAGTTCATCCCTGCGGGACAATACCCCCAGGTGCCTGATTCCAGAAGCCCCTGGGAAAGTAACCTACGGTAATACTTATGGAACCATCGATGCCTCCTGCTGTGAAAACGGCTACATCATGTTTCAATACTATGGCACCAATGAAAAAGTAAAATTTCAAATACGAATGCCAGATCAGACCACATGTACTTATCTGGTAACTGATAAAAATTCTTACACAACCTATCCCCTCTCCGGTGGCAGCGGGGATTATACCTTTTATGTGTTAGAATCCATTTCTTCCAAAAGTGATGCTTATGCCATTGCTTTTACCCAGACAGTTTCTGTCACCCTTACCAATGACAAACTACCTTTTCTATATCCCAACCATTATGTAAATTTCACCCCGGATTCTGCTTTGGTGGCAAAAGCCCGTGAACTTGCCTCAGGCAGTACCTGTGACCTGGATGTAGTGGAACAGATTTATTCCTATGTGATTACCAATATTACTTACGACCATAAGAAGGCCCGTAATGTTGCCTATGGCTATACGCCAAATCCAGATGAAACCCTTGCCAGTGGGGAAGGCATCTGCTTCGATTACGCATCTCTTATGAGCGGTATGCTCCGTTCCCAAGGCATTCCTACCCGATTGGTGGTAGGTTATGCAGGGGAAACCTACCATGCCTGGATTAGCTGCTATGTGGATGAAATTGGATGGGTGGATGATATCATTCAATTTGATGGAAGCTCCTGGACAATGATGGACCCAACGCTGGCCGCTTCCAATGCCAAGAACAAGGTGAAGGATTATCTGCAGGATGAAAGTCATTATCATATAAAATACCTCTACTAGATGCCCCGTAAGCAGTTTGTGCATCCTATGATGATATTTTCTTAAATTCAAGAAAGGATTTACAGCAGTTTTCTATGCTGTATACATATAAGAGATGAAGCGAGAAATGAAACAATTAAACAATCTTGAGACGGCGGCTTTCTCCCAGCAAATGGCAACGGTGTTAGGTGCCGGCATTTCTGCATATGAAGGACTTGTTCTTCTCCTAGAAGAAAGCGACATGCCCCAGGAGCAGGAAATATTAAGTCAAATGCTGCAGGCTTTGCAGGAAGGAAGCTCCCTAAGCCATGCCATGCAGATTACAACGGTATTTCCGGAATACTGTATTGCAATGTGCCATATAGGGGAAGAAACCGGTACGTTAGACCAGGTTATGCAGGCACTGACGGTGCACTATGAACAGCAGGATGCCATTGCTCGTTCCCTTCGAAATGCCATTATCTACCCCGCCATTATGACCGGTATGATTCTCATTGTAATTCTCTTGCTGCTTACCCAGGTGATGCCGGTATTTCAGCAGGTCTTTGCTCAGTTAGGTCTTACTATGACAGGGGCTTCCCTGGGCTTTCTCATGCTTGGAAATACCTTAAGACAGTATGGATGGCTTCTTGGAATGATTCTTTTCCTTATGATTGGATTATGCCTGATGGCATTTACACCATACGGAAAGCAGCGAATAATGAAGTGGACCTATCAGCTGTCTCCCCAAAAGAATCATTTTCAAAAAGAAGCCATCTATCAATTTACCTCCACTATGGCAATGACCATAAAAAGTGGTCTCTCTGTTCCCCAGGGGATTGCGCTGTGTACCCCTTTGATAAAAAACCCACATTTTCTAAAACAGCTTCATATCTGCAGTGCTGCCATTACTCAGGGGATGGGATTAAGCGAAGCTATGATTCAACAGCATATGATTACCGGTCTTTCCGCCCGTATGCTGTCTCTGGCAGAGAAAACCGGAAAAATGGATCAGGTATTATCGGATATTGCACGGAAATATCACGACGAAATCATAGAGGCACAAACTGGTAAAATTGCCCGGATTGAGCCCATTGTCATTATTACACTGTCCCTTATGATTGGAGGTATCCTGATTGCTGTGATGCTTCCACTGTTAAACATACTATCAGGAATATAAGATATGAAACGATTTTATGAAACCAAAAAGAAACCTCATAGATTACTTCCCACCATATCCATTCTTACCTTCGCATTGCTGCTTTTTTGCTTTGCTTACGGGCTGCGACAGATAGCAAAGGAAACCGAACGTAGCGGGCAGGTGCTACTAGAGCAGCATCTATGGCAGGAAATCGCTCTGTGCTATGCCTTAGAAGGGAAGTATCCTTCCAGTATAGATTACCTTCTAGCACACTATCCCATCTCCTATGATGCGAATCGCTATTATATTGGCTATGAGATTTATGGCAGCAATCTGTTGCCTGATGTAACTGTCATGAAGCGAGGTGAGGGATTCTAGTATGAAATCGAACATGAAACGCCATGATATGCATATTTTATTTCCCATATTATTGCTGATACTGTATCTAGCTCTGGCATTTTCTGTGGTTGTCTATGCTTCCACCAGCTATGAAAAGCTGCAACGCTCCTCTGCCTCTACCAGCCAGGCCAATACTGCACTTGCCTATCTTGTGGAAAAATCCCACCAGGGTCTGGCACAGGGTACGGTAGAGCTTACCTGGGTAGAGGGCATCCATTGCCTGAAGCTTCATGTACCCCAAGAGCACTATGCTACCTACATTTACCAGCAAAAGGATGCTCTCATGGAGCTGGTGGTATTGGATGATGCACAGGCATCACTGGCACAGGGCACTGGGATTCTGCAGATCACGTCACTTACCATGGAAGAGACAATGCCAGGGCTTCTATCCTTCACCTGCACCGATCCCCAGGGACACACCTATACCCGGGTAGTAAATTGCTCTGATAAGGAGGACGCTTATGAAATTAGCACAAACCAATAAAAGCAGCACCTGGCTGCTGATGGAATTTATCCTGTGTCTTCTTATTTTCGGTCTATGCTCTACGGTATGTATTCAGGTATTTGCCAAGGCCCATGTAATGGAGCAGGACAGCAGCCAGCAGCTGCAAAGTGTCAATGTGATTACCAGTCTGGCAGAATCCATGTCTCAGGAGACAGATTTATCCGCCTATCTGACCAGAAGCTATGCTTCCGCTATGATCAAGTCAGAAGAACATTCCTACTGCATTTTCTACAATGAGGACTGGATGCCCTGTGCTAAGGACACCGGTGTCTATCTTCTTACGATTACAGACAATGGAGCAGGGGAAGTTACATATGAAATGCTTCGGCAAACGGACAAACAGGTACTGTATACCTTAACTACCAGCAGTCATCAAGGAGAAGCACAATGAAAGAAAACAATACATCCATCTTCCATAAGGATATCTCTTATCCACTGATTCACGCAGGCTCCTGCCTTTTATTAACATTACTTGCCTGCATGTGTCTGATTATTTTCTCCATGCTGTCCTTATCTCAGGCAATCATGGACAAGAACTACAGTGGCAGCTACGCAAGACAAGCCACTGCTTATTATCAGCAGCAGGACTCTGTACCAGCATCGGATTCCCAAGACTGGGAAAGTGATACCCAGATGCATCTTATGAAATAACCGTTGTTCCGTACATATATGAGGTGATAAAACTTATGAAAATACTTGATTTATTGAAAAAAGCCGTTGCATCAGAGGCCTCTGATGTCTTTATCATTGCAGGTCTTCCTGCTTCCTATCGGCAAAAGGGTGCACTGCATCAGGAAAATGATGAAAAGCTCAGTCCTGCCACTACCAGAGAATTTCTGGAATGCATTTATGAAATGGCAGATAACCGGGACATTTCCCCCCTGCTTACCAAAGGAGATGATGACTTCTCCTTTGCAGTAGAAGGGTTGTCCCGCTTTCGTGTAAGTGCCTATAAGCAGCGTGGTACCCTATCTGCAGTGATTCGTATCATTACCTTCACTCTGCCCTCCTATGACAAGCTTCATATTCCTAAAGAAGTGATTCAGTTAGGACAGCTGTCTAAGGGGCTGGTGCTGGTAACCGGTCCTGCCGGTAGTGGCAAGTCCACCACCCTGGCTTGTATTGTGGATGAAATCAACCGCACTGCCAGCAAGCATATTATTACTTTAGAGGATCCCATTGAATATCTCCATATGCATCGCAAGAGCATTGTCAGCCAGCGGGAGTTAAATGTAGACACCGAAAGCTATGCCACTGCCCTTCGGGCGTCCCTGCGACAAAGTCCGGATGTGATTCTTCTGGGAGAAATGCGAGACTACGAAACCATGAGCATTGCCATGACTGCTGCCGAAACCGGACATCTGGTAATCTCCACCCTGCATACCATTGGTGCTGCCAATACCATCGACCGAATCATTGATGTATTTCCTGCCAACCAACAGCAGCAGATTATGGTTCAACTGTCTATGGTGCTGTCCTGCGTAGTCTCTCAGCAGCTGGTCTCCTCCGTAAATAACGACCTGCTTCCCGCCCTGGAGATTATGACGGTAACCCCTGGCATTCGTAATATGATTCGAGACAACAAGATTCCCCAAATTGATGGTCTAATCTATTCCTCCAACCAGAAGGATATGATTTCCATGGACAACTATCTGCTAAAGCTGTATCAAAACAAAAAAATCACCAGAGAAGCCGCCTGCTCCTATGCATCCCACCCGGAGATGCTGGAGAAGAAGCTGCCGTGATGATTTGAGATGTGTTTGAGTTGTTGTTTCGTTCGCAAATGCGTCCACACTAAAAATGTTTTTGAATCACTTGGTAAGCACTACTGCCCTCTTTTGTCCATGATCTCCTATATTAGAAGTTGGTTTCGTTAATCGATTTCAACTAGTTTTTCTAATCTCTGTCTGACCTTTTATATTCCTTCATCTGCATAAAGACATACTAAGGTGCCACCAGTTCCTACCGTATATTTGGTGAAGAACTGGTTCTGCACTTTTAATCTATTCAATTAATTTCCTTTCCCGTTGATACACGGCCGTAGTATATTCATAATTTTTACCTATCAATAATAGTTTAAAAACAAAATAGAAAATCCTTCAGATTCTTTTTGATTTTATAGTTTATTTACACAAACTCCTTTTCTAGAACAGTAATAGTATTTCGGAAGCCGTCTAACACCGAAGTATTTCCAGCCTTCACTTCATGCTTGATATAATTTAATATTTGATTCTTTTTCCCATCTTTTGGAACGTAACGAACAATTGTTTCTTTCAAATCTTTATTGTCAACCACTTCATCAATTACACAATTCAACGATTTTGACATATTCACTACATTACTAAACATACCAAACATTTCATTTTGTTTTCTTTCGCCTATCCAATTATTCCTTTTAATATTTTTCCAGCTATCATATGAAAGTAAATGCTCTACTGTAAAACTAATTGTATTATTAATTTTATGATTAACAATTTTCAGATCATCTGTTGCTTGTAGCAAAATTACTTTTAATTTATAATTTCTATTAATTTTTTTGGCTCAATCACAAATTTTGTGGGATAACGGATTTCGAACATATCTCTTCCT
>CAZYYO010000054.1:0-16877 GCA_964650965.1 uncultured Lachnospiraceae bacterium
GTGGAAGACTTGCCAAGCATCCTGGAGAAATGTCCAAGAGAATGCAGGAAGATTCTTACGCAAAGGGCAAATATGACGCAACTGCTAAGCAGGATGGTGTTATTATTGAAAGAGTAGCAGAGCTTGCCCAAAAACGAGGTGTGTCCATGACCGAAATCTCTCTGGCATGGCTTCTTACCAAAGTAACCGCTCCAGTGGTAGGAGCCACAAAGCTCCATCATATGGAAGGTGCCGCAAAGGCAACAGAGCTTGGACTGACAGCGGAGGAAATTGCTTATCTGGAAGAGCCTTATGTACCCCATAAGCTGGTTGGCGTAATGGCACAGAACACTCCGGCAGCAAAAACAGAGAAAAAGGTCTGGAATGTATCGAAAATGTGATAAAATGATTTCAAGGAAAGAAGGTACTATTATGGACAGAATTGAAAGATGTAATGAAAAATTTAAAGAATTATTTGGTGGAACTCCAACTACAACAGAGGGAACAGACCCGGAATTTATGAGAATCCTTCAGCGGTTTATTTTTGGAGAGGTGTGCTACACCGGTTCTCTGGATAATCGCATGAGAGAGCTGATTACCGTAACGGTGCTTGCAGTGAATCAGACACTGCCACAGCTAAAAGCCCATGTAGGTGCATCCTTAAATGTAGGTGCAACACCAGTGGAAATCAGAGAGACGATTTATCAATGTGCTGCGTTTATCGGATTCCCGAAAACATTGAATGCCATTGCTGCTATGAATGAGGTATTTACAGCACAGGGAATCCAACTGCCCCTGGAAAGTCAGGAGACCATAAAGGATGAAGAACGATATGAAGCAGGTCTGGCAATTCAAAAACCAACCTATGGAGATGAAATTAAGGAACGCTATACCTGGCTTCCCGGTGAATTTAAAGAAGTGATTCCGGAATTTTTAACCGCATTTGGTTTTGGCGATTTTAACACAAGAACAGGACTCAGTGAAAAAGAACGGGAATTATTGACCGTTGTATTGCTTGCGGCATTAGGTGGTGCAGAAGTGCAGGTTAAGGCTCATGTGATGGGAGCACTGAAAACAGGAAGTACAAAGGAAGAGGTAGTATGTGCACTTGTTCATGCCATGCCTTATATGGGAATCCCCAGATTGTTTAATGCACTCAATTGCGGGAAAGAATTACTGTCAGAAGAATAGGACCCGCGAAAACAACAATAAGGAGGCACACAATGAAACAGCAGCTTGGAAAAAAATTCTGGCTTACCCTGGTTATATTCTCCCTGATGGGACAGGTAGCCTGGGTAGTTGAGAATATGTACTTTAACGTATTTATCTATAAGATGTTTCATGCCACAGCATCAGATATCTCTCTTATGGTGGGTGCAAGTGCCATTGCAGCCACATTAACAACCTGGCTCATTGGAGCATTTTCAGACCGTATTGGCAAGCGAAAGATTTTAATCTGTGGCGGCTATATTGTCTGGGGAATATCCATCTTATCCTTTGCCTTTATTCGTATGGATATTCTAACTCCCATTGCAGGAAGTACCACAGCGGCGGCTTCTTTGGGAGTGACACTGGTTATTATTATGGATTGCGTCATGACCTTCTTTGGCTCATCAGCAAATGACGCCGCCTTCAATGCCTGGCTGACAGATATGGGGGATGAAACCAATCGAGGCAAGATTGAAGGCATTAATTCCATGATGCCATTGGTGGGAATTCTGGTGGTCTTTGGAGGATTTATGGCCTTTGATTTGGATTCCTCCAAGAGCTGGGTCACCATTTATACCATTATCGGTGTGGCCGTGATTATTATAGGTGTGTTGGGCTTCTTTCTGATTAAGGATGCCGTAGTTCCTCCGGATAAAAAACGAACCTATCTGGAAAATGTACTGTACAGCTTCCGTCCATCGGTAATGAAAAACAATCAGTTATTGTATGCAGTGGTAGGTGTGTTTTCCATTTTTGGTATTTCTATTCAGATATTTATGCCTTATCTTATCCTCTATTACGAGAAGTCCCTGGGAATGGAGAATTATGTTTTGGTTATGGCACCGGCGATTATATTAGCGGCTGTCATTACCAGCTTTTATGGGAAGTTATATGACCGGCTGGGTTTTCAGAAGTCCGTGGTTCCTACCATTTTATTTCTCATGGGTGGATACACCTTCCTGTTTTTCTTTACCAATGTAGTACCGGTATTTATCGGCTCCCTTCTTATGATGACAGGTTATCTTACCGGAATGGCAATTTTCGGTGCTATGATTCGAGACCATATGCCGGAGGATAAAGCAGGATTGTTCCAAGGACTGCGAATTTTCGGACAGGTATTTATTCCGGGAATTGTAGGCCCTGCTATTGGGGCTCGGGTATTAAGAAATGCACAGGAGATTGTTAACAGTGACGGAACTACTTCATTTCTTCCCAATCGTGGAATATTTCTTGCAGCATTTCTTGCAGCACTGGCAGTATTGATTGCATTGTATCTGGTATTTCTAATGATAAGAAGAGGACATCACAAGCTTGGACCAAAGGATACCTCCTTGGACTGGACCTCCTATCCCCGTCCCCAGATGAAGCGGGACAGCTTCCTGTCTCTTAATGGAAGCTGGAAGGCGAACGGACAGACGGTACAGGTGCCTTATCCCCTGCAATCTTATTTAAGTGGATATCAGGGAAGGGTTCCTTCCAGAATTACATATGAGAAGCAGTTTGCTCTCCCGGAGAATTTCAGGAAGGATAACCAGAGAGTACTTTTGCATTTTGGAGCAGTAGATACTATTGCAGGTGTCACCTTAAATCAACATTCCTATCCTCTGCATCAGGGCGGCTATCTGCCATTTACCATTGATATTACAGAGCAGGTTATAACAAATGGAGACAATGAGCTAACAGTGATGGTGAAGGATTCCACCGGAACACGTTATCCTTATGGAAAGCAAACCAAGCGTCGGGGAGGCATGTGGTATACCCCGGTGAGTGGCATTTGGCAGACCGTATGGTTAGAGGCAGTGGAGGAGCATGGAATTTGTGATATCCAGATTACTCCGGATCTTCAGGGAATTCAACTGAAGGTGGATGCACCAGCTGTGGAGAAGGTGCAGGTAACTATTTATCAGGGGGAAATCATAGGAGAACACACAGCATTTGCCAGAGAGCATATCATCTTCCAGGACACTGTTCCAAAGACCGGATATATTGCCCTGCCTTCAGAAGAAATAAAGATTTGGGATTGTCAGCATCCATTTTTATATAGTATGACAGTGGAGACAGACCAGGATCGGGTTGATACCTATTTTGCATTAAGAGAGATTGCTATTAGAAAGATTGGTAATTATGAGAGATTCTGCCTGAATGGACAGCCCATTTTCCTAAACGGAGTATTGGATCAGGGCTATTACTGTGATGGTATCTTCCTTCCTGGAAATGAGAAGGAATATGACCGGGATATTCTGCGAATGAAAAGCCTGGGTTATAATATCTTAAGAAAGCATATTAAGGTGGAGCCGGAATATTTCTATAACGCATGTGACCGTCTGGGAATGCTGGTTATGCAGGATATGGTAAATAATGGACGATATCGATTTATCAGAGATACCGTACTTCCCACCTTAGGGAAAATGGACTACGACGATACCAGAAGAATTCGAAGTGCTAAGGGAAAGGAAATCTTCCTGGAACACACCAAAGATACCATTCGCCAGCTGTATAATCATCCCTGTATCATTGCCTACACCATCTTCAATGAAGGTTGGGGACAGTTCGACAGTGACAAGGCTTATACTATGGTAAAGGAATTGGATTCAACCAGGATTATTGATTCCACCTCCGGCTGGTTTGCCCAGAAGAAATCAGATGTGGACAGCCTACATATTTATTTTCGAAATGAACGTGTGAAAGCACAGCAGCGACCTGCATTTATCAGTGAATGTGGTGGCTACACCTATATGATTCCAGGACATTTCTACAGTAAATATGCCATGTACGGATATGGTAATTACAAGAATGAAACAGAGCTGACAGATGCTGTGATTCAGATGTATCAGGAGATGGTATTACCCTCTATTTCAGAGGGATTGTGTGGTTGCATCTATACTCAACTAAGCGATGTAGAGGATGAAACCAACGGAATCTATACTTACGACAGGCAAATCTGCAAGGTGGAGGAGGAACGTCTGCGGGCTGTCAATGAGAAGATATTAGAGGCAATGATGATAGTTTTTTAAACAGGGGAGGGTTATGATGAAAAAAAGAATGAAACGAATGATGTTATGTCTCACCATGATTACAATGCTTGTAGGGCTATGTGCCTGTAGTGGGGATGTAAGAAATGTTACAGACATCAGCCAATATGTGGATAAAGCGGAGTTTAAGGGCTACAGTGGTCTGGCATTATTTCCGGATTCTGTAGATGAGTCAGTGGTAGATCAGTACTTTTATGATTTCCAGGATACCATGTTTGACCCTACCGTTCAGATTTATCTGAAATGTACCTACACCCAGGAAGCCTTTGATGCAGAGTGTCAGCGTATGGCAGGAGAATCTATTACCAGTGATGGAGTTACCCACACCGTGCAGTATAACCAGGAGGATTATTTGCTGCCGGCATATGAAGCAATTCACGGCAGTAATTTCTGTTATGAATATGCCCTGGTGGATGAAGATAATTGCAGTATACAGTATCTGTTCCTTCAATTTGTAACGAAGGAGGATATGGTATTCGATACCAAGCTGCTGCCAGATGATTATCTAGATAGCATTGACTTGCCAGATGATTATGATGCAGATGATACCAGCATAGGCTTTGATATCTATGCCTTCCCATTTGGTGGAAGCGGTGATGCGGCATCAGGATATAGGATGGTATATCAATAATAGAAAAAAGCCCGGGAAGAATAAAATTCTTCTCGGGCTTTCCCTTACTTATTTTCTATTCATAGAAGAACGTTTTCTCATGGTTGGATCTAAGATACGCTTTCTGATACGAAGACTTTCCGGAGTAATTTCCAGAAGCTCATCTGTGTCGATAAAATCAATAGCCTGCTCTAAGCTTAAGATTCTTGGTGGAACCAGAGTTAATGCTTCATCAGCAGAAGAGGTTCTGGTATTTGTCAGATGCTTCTTCTTACATACATTAATCTCAATGTCTTCCGCTCTGGAGGAAGAACCAATTACCATACCGGAATATACTCGTTCTCCGGCACCGATAAATAGGGTACCACGATCCTGTGCTGAGAATAAACCATAGGCTACAGATTCACCACTTTCAAAGGCAATTAAGGAACCCTGCTTACGATAGGTGATTTCACCCTTATATGGCTCATAACCGTCGAAAATAGTATTGATAATACCATTTCCTCTGGTATCTGTCATAAATTCTCCACGGTATCCAATTAATCCACGGGCTGGAATCTTGAATTCTACTCGGGTAAATCCACCGGTAATAGGAGTCATGTTCTGCAGCTCGCCTTTACGCTGGCTTAGCTTCTCAATAACGGCACCGGTATATTCATCCGGAACATCTACATAAGCTCGTTCCATAGGTTCAAGCTTTTTGCCATGCTCATCTGTATGGAATAACACCTCAGCCTTGCTGACAGCGAATTCAAAGCCTTCTCTACGCATGTTCTCAATTAATACGGATAAATGCAGCTCGCCTCGACCGGATACCTTGTAGCTGTCTGGGCTGTCTGTTTCTTCTACACGAAGAGAAACATCTGTATTTAATTCACGAAACAGTCTGTCTCGAATATGTCTGGAGGTTACGAATTTACCTTCCTGTCCAGCCAGAGGACTGTCATTTACAATGAAGTTCATGGCAATGGTAGGCTCTGAAATCTTCTGGAAAGGAATCGCTACTGGATTCTCTGGGGAACAGATGGTATCTCCAATGTGAATATCGGTAATACCGGAAATGGCAACAATAGAGCCAATGCGGGCTTCTGCTACATCTACCTTGCTTAATCCGTCGAATTCATAAAGCTTACTGATACGAACCTTTTGCTGTTTGTCTGGGTCATGGTGGTTTACAACCACAGCATCCTGATTGATTTTAATGACACCGTTATCCACCTTACCGATACCAATACGTCCTACATATTCACTGTAGTCGATAGTACTAATCAGTACCTGGGTATTTGCATCCGGGTCACCGGTTGGTGCTGGAATATAGTCGATGATGGTTTCAAATAATGCTGTCATGTCCTTTTTCTCATCATTTAAGTCACGAACGGCATAGCCTTCCTTGGCAGAAGCATAAATAAATGGACAGTCCAGCTGCTCATCAGAGGCATCTAAATCCATAAATAATTCCAATACTTCATCAATTACATCATCAGGGCGTGCTTCCGGACGATCAATTTTATTAATACATACAATTACGGGAAGATCTAAGTCTAGGGCTTTCATTAATACGAACTTTGTCTGAGGCATAGCACCTTCAAAGGCATCTACCACCAGAACAACACCATTTACCATCTTCAGAACTCGCTCTACCTCGCCACCGAAATCAGCATGTCCTGGGGTATCAATAATGTTGATTTTTGTATCTTTATAAAAGACAGCCGTATTCTTAGAAAGGATGGTGATTCCTCGTTCCCGCTCAATATCGTTGGAGTCCATAACACGTTCCTGAACCTCTTGATTGGCACGGAATACACCACTTTGCTTTAACAACTCATCTACCAGGGTAGTTTTACCATGGTCAACATGGGCGATAATAGCGATATTACGGATGTCATCTCTGCTTTGTTTCATATGTTCCTTCTTTCTTATAATAATACATCTTCTGACCGACCTTAGTATTTTACCACAATTTTTGCAGATTACAAGGATTTTCTCCATTGTTGCTCCAGAAGTACTAAAATCTGAAAAATCAAGCTTTTTATTAGAAAATTGAAGAAACACGAAAGTTATCGACAAAATATGGTAATCATCTTAGGTTCAACGTGTTAAAACAGAGAAGTGGTTTGCAAAGGTTCTATGATTTATCCTACCTGCATACCAATAGTATAAGAAGAATTATCATCAGAAAAACTGATAAAATGCATGACAAGTGCATGGGAGAGGAAGGGAGAAATTATTCATGGCAGATAAAATATTAGAAAATAACCAGGTTTCAATCGTTGGAGAAATTGTATCTGATTTCCAGTATAGTCATGAAGTCTATGGAGAGGGCTTCTATATGGTGGAGGTAGCTGTCAGCAGGCTGAGCAATTATGCAGATTACATACCGCTTATGATTTCGGAACGGTTGATTGATACTACCCAGAACTATATTGGGGAAAAGGTGTATGCAACAGGACAATTTCGGTCCTACAACCGGCATGAGGAAATGAAGAATCGATTGATTTTATCCGTATTTGTTCGGGAAATTCAGTTTATAGATGGAGAATGGGATGAGGAGGAAATGAAAAGCAATCTCATCACATTGGATGGATATGTGTGCAAGGAACCGGTATATCGTAAGACACCCCTTGGCAGAGAAATTGCAGATCTTCTGGTGGCAGTGAATCGTTCCTATGGAAAGTCTGATTATATTCCTTGTATTTGCTGGGGAAGAAATGCAAGATTTGCCTCTGGATTTGGTATTGGCTCTCATGTAGAGGTGATTGGACGGATACAAAGTCGGGAATATGTGAAGAAGATATCTGACGAGGAGACAGAGCGGCGGGTAGCCTATGAAGTATCCGTAAGTAAGATTGAGGAAATAGAATAGAAAAAAGCCTGCTTTATTTCAACAAACCTGCCGTAATTTGCCATTTTTTAGAAATTGTGATATAGTCGTGCTACTCGTGTAATATTTCTGCCGTTGCAGTGATATTATGGATATGTGGTTCCTTTTGGTACAGGAGGTTATGATGGATAAAGGTATTATACAGGTGTATTATGGCGACGGTCAGGGGAAATCCTCAGCTGCGTTAGGAAATGCAATTCGTTATGCCAGCACAGGAAAAAGTGCTTATATTATACAATTTATGAAGGGACAGTTAAATACGGACTATTTAACCAGGCTGGAACCAGAGGTTAAGGTATTTCGTTTTGAACGTTCCCAGGAAGCCTTCGACAGCCTTACCGAGGAGCAGAAGAAGGAAGAGAAAATCAATATACAAAATGGCTTAAATTATGCCAAGAAGGTATTAGTAACAGGGGAATGTGACCTGTTGGTTTTAGATGAAATTCTTGGACTGGTAGATGAGAAGATGGCTACGGTGGAGGATATCGTGACCGTGTTGAAAGCGAAATCCATTAGTACCCAGGTGATTCTTACCGGACGAAACCTGCCGGATGAAATTCGAGGCATGAGCCAGGAAATATTGAATATCTCCAGTGAAGGTTAATCATTGTATGATCATAGACAGTATGAGAAATCATATTGTCTATTTTTTTGCCCTAAAGCCGAATAATTATCTTTAGAAAATGTTAAAAATCAGTATAATGAAGAAAAACAATGAGAAGAAACTGTCTTAAGGAGGAAGAAAGATGAATCAATATCACAGCATTCGTCCGGGTCAGGTATGGCTGGACACCAAAGGGGAACGTATCCAGGCACATGGTGGCTCTGTTATGTACATTGATGGAACCTATTATTGGTATGGAGAAAATAAGGAAAAGACCACAGGGGAAAATGACATCTGGCACTGGGGCGTTAAATGCTATACCTCTATAGATTTATATAACTGGGAGGATCAGGGGCTTATTATTCCACCGGATTTAGAGAATGAAGATTCTCCTTTGCACCCCAGCAGTATGATGGACAGACCTCATATCATTTATAATAGCAGCACGGGAAAATATGTGTGCTGGTTGAAAATTATGAATAAAAACGGAACCCAGTCTGAGACGATTCTTACTGCAGACCATATCTTAGGACCTTATGAGATTGTAAGAACAGACCTGCGTCCTTTAAATATGAGTGCAGGAGATTTTGATTTGGTTGTTGCACCAGATGGGAAAGCCTATTATTACTTTGAGCGGGTGCACAGTGAAACCATTTGTGCAGATCTTACAGAAGATTATACAGATGTGACAGGGTATTACAGTACTCATTTTCCCCATATTGCACCACCAGATGTAAGGGAAGCTACCGCTCATTTTTATCGGGAGGGCAAGCATTACCTGCTAACCTCTGGAACCACAGGTTATCTTCCCAATCCTTCCCAGGCAGCAGTAGCAGATACCTGGCATGGCCCATTTTGGCAGTTGGGGAATCCTCATCCGGAGGATGAAAGCAATACCTCCTATCACTCTCAGATATCCAGTGTATTTCCGGTGGCGGGTAAGAAGGATTTATATATTGCTCTTGCAGACCGTTGGATACCAGAGCATATGGATTTAAAATATGAAGAATATGCAGCAGAATTTGCCATGATGTTTTCTAAGGATCGTCCCGCAGATTTTCGCTTTAGTGATAAATTTGGATATGATGCTCAGCGGAATACCTCTATTGCAGATTATGTGTGGCTCCCCATTTCCTTTGAAAATGGCATCCCTGTGATTCACTGGCAGGATGAATGGAGAATTGAAGACTATGAATAGACAGAATTAGCTCGGAATTCTGGGGATACCAATCGTTTTTCTTAAAGTATTATTCCAAAGAGAAGGTATAATTATTAGGTAAGATGTAAGAAAATTTGCTTATGATACTTCCGTAGAAAATGATAAGGAGAACCGGAATGAAGGATTATGATGAAGCTTGTCGTGATATTCGTCAATACTCTGGTATGGTATATTGCAGTAAGGGAATTAGCTGCTGGGGCTTTAGTCTTTTGGGAGATTTCTTTTACAGTACCTGTGCCAGCCATGAGACATTTTTGGAACATTTGCACCAAAGCGGATGCTTGGATTATGTGACTTCCTATCAGGGAGACCGCAGACGTCCTCTTTTATTAAGTGACAAAGCAGGCTTCTTATGGGTGGCAGATTACCTGTGGAAGGACAAGCAGCCAGATATTGTTATTTTAATGGGACCATTTCTCTTAGAGCCCTGTTCCTATGATACCGTGAAAAAATCCATCGATGCCTTAGACGAGAATATTAAAACAAAGGTGAATCTTCTTAAGGAAATGATTAATGTACCGGTGGTTGATTTGTCAGTCATCCAGCAATATGCTGTTATGCTTCATTTTACATTAACAGAAGAGCATCTTCAGGGTGAGAATATAGAGTTTCAGGGATATGGTAAGCCAAAGCCGGAGGAAGAAGATGAAGACCTGGTTTCCACGCGAAATTACCAGCAGTCACATTTTCGGGAACAGCAAATTCTTCATTATGTAAGAGAGGGCAATGGAAATATCAGTGAAATTATGTCGGGACCAAAGGATGGTCCCCTGACCGGATATTATTCAGAACGCTCTGATCTGCGCAGTGAGAAGAATACCGTGATTATATTTACCGCATTATGTGCCAGGGCTGCCATTGAGGGAGGTTTGTCTCCGGCGAAAGCAAAACGAATGGAGAATGAGTATATTAATCAGGTGGAGGAATGTGATACTACCACCCAGCTGATGAATGTGAATCTAAAAATGTTGGGGGACTTTATTCATCATGTGCATGAGTGTAAAATGACCCAGAGCCAGTCTTTGGCTGTTAGAAATTGCAAGGATTATATTCAAAGAAACCTTACTCATGAGATTCGACTGGAGAATCTGGCGAAAGAAACCGGATATTCCGAATATTATTTAACCAAGAAATTCTATAAAGAAACAGGAATCCGGTTAAATGATTATATTAAGGATGCACGGATTGAACTGGCCAAGGTATGGCTTACAACAACGGATAAAACCATAGAGGAAATCAGTGACGAAATGCAGTTTACAACCCGTAATTATTTCAGCAAGATTTTTCGGGACAAGGAGGGAATGTCTCCTGTAACATACCGCATGAACCATCATTAATGAATGGAATGGCGTTTCACAAGGTGGGGCTGAATCTGTATATTGACAGGATAGCAGCCTTTATGATGCATGGTGTGAATCAGCCGCTGGGCTGCCACCTGCCCCATATACTTGGTAGGAACGTGGATTGTGGTCAGTGCAGGCTCAATATAATTACAGCTGGGAATATCATCAAAACCAATGATGGCAATATCCTCCGGCAGGTGATAGCCTCGTTCCTTTAGTGCCCGCATAGCGCCAATAGCAATTAAGTCATTGTCGGCAAACAAAGCCGAAGGAAGCTCCTCGCCACTATCAATATAGCTAAGCATATCGGCATAGGCCCCGTCTACAGACGGGGTCATTTCATATACAGGGGATTTACTTCGGGACATACCGTGACTTTTTACCGCCTTCTCAAATCCCATTTTCCGTTCCTGAAAGTTTCGAATCAGATAGGAGGAATGGAGATATCCAGGTTGAACCTTTCTCTGCTGAATCAGGTAATCTGTTGCCATGTAGGCACCATCCATATTATTAATCTGCACAGAATCTACAGTTTCAGAGAGAAAATGATTGTCTAATAGGATAGTAGGAAGAGGGGTGGCATTTAACAGAGACAGATCCTCAGCCTGCATTTCTGTTCCAAATAAAATAATGCCGCTGCCCTTAAGCATACTGATATCCTGCAGCTGATTTGTCAGCTGTACCATATCATAGACATTAATAATGTGTACGTGAAAGCCGGCATTTTGGCATTCCATCTCCACCCCTTCGGTCAGCTGCGAGAAAAAGGAGGTATCAGATAAAATAGCACCGTGCTTCTTATAATAAATAAGGTAAATTGGTTTATCCGCATAGCCGGACGTTTCTCTGGAATCAATTTGCATACCGTATTTCTTAGCAGCTTCTTTCACCAGATTCCTGGTCTGGGTACTGACCCCAGGCTTATTGTTCAGTGCGAAGGATACCGCAGCTTCTGATATTCCCAGCTCTTTTGCCAACTCTTTTCCAGTCATGGAACCTCTCCTTTTGGATGAAATCAAACCTCTCTGCGTTGTGAATGTTGCACTAAGTATAACAAAGAAGATAAATCAGGTAAATAAATTAAGTAAAATTAAGTTAATTATTACTAAATCCACCATAGGAATTAAGGAAAATGCTTGATAAAATATGCTTAAGAAATCAGCTGATTTATTTACAACGAAAAGGATGAACGGAACAAAGGTTCCAAGAACAGGAGGAAGGATAGAATGGAGAAAGCAAAAATCAAATTGGGCTTTGCACCTACCAGAAGAAGTATCTTTAGTGCACCGGATGCAATTAAGTATGCTAACTTAACCAGAGAACGCTTACAGGAATTAGGTGTTGAATTTGTAGATATTGTGGATATAAATGAGGAAGGACTGCTGTATGATGAGGCAGACCGTATCCGGATTGCAGACAAATTCAAGGCAGAACAGGTGGATGGTCTTTTTCTTCCCCATGCCAATTTTGGAACGGAATATGAGTGTGCCCGATTAGCTAAGGAGCTGAATGTGCCAGTGCTGCTGTGGGGACCTAGAGACGAACGACCAGAGCCGGATGGCATGCGACTGCGGGATTCTCAGTGTGGATTGTTTGCTACGGGAAAGGTGTTAAGAAGATTTGGCGTGCCCTTTACCTATCTTACCAACTGCAGACTAACAGACCCGGAATTTGAGAGAGGCATTAAGGATTTCATGGCGGTTTGTAATGTGGTTAAGACCTTTCGGAATGTTAGAATTCTTCAGATTGGACCGAGACCCTTCGATTTTTGGAGTACCATGTGTAATGAAGGCGAGCTGTTAGAAAAGTTCAATGTACAGCTGGCGCCGATTCCTATTCCAGAGCTTACCACAGCAATGAAGGCTGCCAAGGAGGATACCACAGCTATGGAAGAGGTTATTACTTATTGTAAGTCTAACATGACCTGCAGTATTAGTGATGAACTTCTGGCAAATGTGGCAGCACTAAAGCTGGCTATGAAGAATCTGGCTATGAAATACGGCTGCAATGCCATTGCCATTCAGTGCTGGAATGCCCTTCAGGGAGAAATTGGAATTATGCCATGTGCAGCCAATTCCCTGTTAAATGAAGAGGGAATTCCAGTGGTTTGCGAGACAGATATCCATGGAGCAATTACCAGCCTTATGGTGGAGGCTGCAGGGATGAATGAGACAAGATCTATGTTTGCAGACTGGACCGTACGTCACCCGGATAATGAAAATGGAGAATTACTGCAGCATTGTGGTCCATGGCCTATTTCTGTGGCAAAAGAGAAACCAACCATTTGTGAGCCGGTGGCATTTGATTATAATGGGGCAGTATCTGCAGAGGCAAAGCATGGAGCATTAACCCTTGCCAGATTTGATGGAGATGGAGGCGAATATTCGCTGCTGCTGGGTCATGCCAGGGGAATTGAGGGACCTTATACCAAGGGTACCTATCTCTGGGTTGAGGTGGAGAATCTTAAGCGATTAGAGGCAAAGGTAGTGGAAGGACCTTACATTCACCACTGCGTAGCCATTCACCAGGACGTGGTTCCTGTGTTATATGAAGCTTGCAAATATATTGGTGTTGCACCGGATCTATATGATCCCATTGAAGAACAGGTGAAGGCTTATCTTCGTGGAGAGGATGTAACTTTTTCGTAGAAAGGATAAGAAAATGAGCAGTCAAAGGAACATTTTGGAATTAAAGAGGCTGGCATATGATCTGCGCAAGGACACACTGGATATTATTATGTCCGGAGGTGGGGGTCATATAGGCGGAGATATGAGTGTCATGGAGATTTTAGTTACCTTGTATTTTGACCAGATGAATATCAGTCCCCAGAATAAGGACGACGAGAATCGAGATCTTTTTGTAATGAGTAAGGGACACTCTGTAGAAGCATATTATGCGGTGCTGTGCAGGAAGGGATTTTTGGATTATCAGGATGTAAAGAAACGATTCTCAAAATTTGGTTCTCCTTATATTGGACATCCCAACAACAAGCTGGATGGCATTGAGATGAATTCCGGTTCTCTTGGGCATGGACTGCCAGTATGTGTAGGTATGGCACTGGCATCTAAGCTGGATGGACGGGATAATCGTATTTATACAGTTATGGGTGATGGAGAAATTGCCGAGGGCTCTGTGTGGGAAGCCTTCGAAGCAGCACATATGTATCAGCTGGATAATTTATGCGGGGTGATTGATCGGAATCATTTGCAGATTTCAGGAGATACGGAGCAGGTTATGGCTCATGAGGTGTTAACAGAGCGATGCAAGAGCTATGGATGGCATGTGATCTCCCTGCCGGATGGCAATGATGTACAGGCACTTCACGATGCATTTGAAGAGGCGAAAGCTACTAAGGGTCAGCCTACGGTAATTATTGCAAATACCATTAAGGGCTGTGGCTCTTCGGTGATGGAAAATAAGGCCACATGGCATCACAAGGTACCTTCCCAGGAAGAATATCAGCAAATTATGCTTGATTTTGCAGCTAGAAAGGAGGCAATTCATGAATAAGACACCCAATCGAAAAGTAATCTGTGACGTTCTCCTAGAGCATGCCAGGGAGGATAAAGATATTGTAGTGTTATGTTCGGACTCCAGAGGGTCAGCCTCTTTAGCACCTTTTGCAGAAGCATTTCCACAGCAGTTTGTGGAAGTGGGAATTGCAGAACAGAATTTAGTAAGTATTGCAGCAGGTCTGGCAAAATGTGGAAAGAAGAGCTTTGCCGCTTCCCCTGCCTGCTTCTTATCTACAAGAAGCTATGAACAGGCCAAGATTGACTGTGCCTATTCCGATACCAATGTGACCTTGATTGGCATTAGTGGAGGCGTCAGCTACGGAGCTTTGGGAATGAGTCATCACTCAGCTCAGGATATTGCAGCTATGGCAGCGATTCCTAATATGCGGGTATATTTGCCCAGCGACCAGCATCAGACTCGTAAGCTGGTGGAGGCACTTCTATTAGATAAGAAATGTGCATATCTTCGCGTAGGAAGAAATCCGGTAGAAGATGTATATAGCGAAGATGACTGTCCATTTACAATGAATAAAGCAACTGTGGTGGCAAAGGGAAGTGATATTACCTTGATTGCCTGTGGTGAGATGGTAAAGCCGGCCAAGGATGCAGCCCAGTTACTAGAAGCAGAGGGAATCTCTGTTAGAGTATTAGATATGTATTGCTTAAAGCCGCTGGATACTGACGCAATTATTCAGGCGGCAAAAGAAACCCAGGCAATTATTACGGTAGAAGAGCACGCCCCATTTGGCGGCTTAGGTGCTATGGTGGCACAGGTGGTTAGCGAACACTGCCCTAAGAAGGTGAAGAATCTTGCCCTGCCGGATGCACCGGTGATTACTGGAACCAGCCAGGAGGTATTTAACTATTATGGCTTAAATGCAGAGGGTATTGCAAGGACAGCCAGAGAAATATTGGAGTAAGGCTATGGGGAAATATATACTATCCATTGATCAAAGCACTCAGGGAACCAAGGCTTTGATTCTAAATGAAGCAGGAGAGATGATTTGCCGCAGTGATTTGCCTCACCGACAGATGATTAGCGGAGAAGGCTGGGTCAGTCATGACCTGACAGAAATCTATCAGAATACGCTGCAGGTGATTCAGCTGGCAGTGGAGAAAGCCGGTATTTCCAAAGAGGAGCTGGTGGGAATGGGAATCAGCAATCAACGGGAGACCACAGCAGCCTGGAGAAAGGACGGAACCCCGGTGTGTCCTGCCATTGTATGGCAGTGTGCCAGAGCATCCCAGCTATGCGAGCGTTTAAAGGAATCCGGCAAAGCGGACGCCAATCTGATACAGCAGCATACGGGAATACCCCTGTCTCCCTTCTTTCCCGCGGCCAAGCTAGCATGGATTCTGGAAAATGTAGCAGAGGCGAAGGAGTTAGCAGCCACAGGCGAACTGTATTACGGAACCATAGACACCTATCTTCTGTATCGCCTCACAGAGGGAAGAGAATATCGTACGGATTATTCCAATGCCAGTCGTACCCAGCTTTTTCATATTCATAAGCTGGCATGGGACCGGGATATCTGTAAAATGTTTGGTATTGATGCAGATAGGCTGCCTTTGGTTACAGATTCCAACGGATATTTTGGAAGTACTAATTTAGGAGGATATCTTACCAGGGAGATTCCCATTCACGGAGTGTTGGGAGATTCTCATGGGGCACTGTTTGGACAAGGCTGTACCTTTCCAGGAGCGATTAAGGCAACCTATGGCACCGGCTCGTCGATTATGATGAACATTGGCAGGGAACCAATTCACAGTAAGCATGGTCTGATTACCTCCCTGGCGTGGAGTATGAATGGTGAGGCATCCTATGTGTTAGAAGGCAACATTAATTATGCAGGTGCAGTTATCACCTGGCTGAAGGATGATGTGAAGCTGATAGATTCTCCTGCAGAAACAGAGCTGCTGGCAAAGGAAGCCAACCCGGAGGATGAAACCTATCTGGTTCCTGCCTTTAGTGGACTGGGAGCACCCTATTGGTGTTCAGATGTAAGAGGAATCCTAAGCGGAATCTCAAGAACCACAGGGCGAGAGGAGATTGTTCGTGCAGGGCTTGACTGTATTGTGTATCAGATTACAGATATTTTAAAAGCTATGAGTGAGGATTCCGAAAAACAGATTGCACAGCTTCGAGTGGATGGGGGACCAACACACAATGGTTATCTTATGCAGCTTCAGGCAGATATGGCACAGGCACCGGTGATGGTGTCAGAGATGGAAGAGGCCTCCGGCATTGGAGCCGGATTGGCAGCAGGCTATGGTCTGGGACTGTACAATATAGAAGAAATTCATGCCAGAGCAAGGAGAAAGGCATATACACCGGCAATGGAGGAAGCACTTCGCCAAAGAAAATATCAGGGATGGCTGGATGCAGTGCATCTTGTAACAGCAAAGTAGCTGGGAGAGGTTTTCTCCCAGTTTTTTTGTTCCATGCATTGACAAGCTTTATTCCCTTTGCTAATATAGGAATAAG
>CAZYYO010000055.1:0-16233 GCA_964650965.1 uncultured Lachnospiraceae bacterium
AACAAAAGAAAGTGGATTTCCCACTTTCTTTTATTTTATGCACATATTCCCTTTGTGTGCATCTATCTATTATCGACGGGCGATTAACTTACAAATAGGATTTCCCATAGAAGAGAACTTCTCTTCGTATTCGGTCATAATGTTCCCCTGATTCATTTTGTCATCATGATGCAAATCATAGGTTGCCATACAAATGTGCCACAGAGGAGATTCATTGATTTCATTTATGGAAAAGTCAAAGAGGGGACGGTTATCTGTTTTAAACTCAATCTGTCCGTCCTTTTTTAATATTTGGTCATACCGCATCAGGTAGGTAGATGAAGTTAAGCGTCTTTTAGCATGACGATCCTTTGGCCAGGGGTCAGAGAAGTTCAGATAAATACGGTCTATTTCCTCCGGTGCAAATACATCGGTTATATTTTCAGCATTGATGCATAGAAACAGAAGGTTATTTAATGGCTCTTCTTCCATTTTCTGAATACCACGTAACAGCACGCTGGTATATTTTTCAATGCCAATATAATTGATTTGGGGGTGAAGCTTAGCCAGCTGCATTAGAAACTGCCCTTTGCCCATTCCAATTTCAATATGAATCGGATTTTCATTGGAGAAAAGTTCCCGCCATTTTCCTTTCTGCTGGTAAGGTTCATTGATGCAAAAGGGACTAGCTAGAATGGCTTCATCTGCTCCTGGTATATTTCGTAATCTCATAGGTTACCTCTTTCTCATTTATTGCTGGGATGATACTCTAGGCATATTCTACAATAAATAGGTAAGGAAAAAAAGGAAAAACCAGGATTTATTAAAAGAAATCTATTGCGTATCATTTTTAGACAGATTATACTGATAATGCAGTGCAAAATATAGAAAGAGATTAAATGAAAATGATAAAGAAAAAAAGATTGATTCTTGGATTACTAACAGGAACAATGGTGGTAGGTTCATTGTCCTTTGTTACTATGCCAAAGGTACAGGCCCAGGAATATTGGCCAAGCAGTGTAAATGTAGCATCCCAGTCAGCCATTGTCATGGAAGAAGAAACAGGAGCAATCCTGTATGAGAAGAATATCAATCAGGAACATTATCCTGCCAGTATCACCAAGATTATGACTGCCCTTGTGGCACTAGAAAACAGTGATTTAGAAGAGGTTGTCACCTTTTCACACAATGCGGCCTTTGGAATTGATAAAGGGTCATCAAGTATCAGTCGTGATGAGGGAGAGCAGATGACCATGGAGCAGTGCCTCTACGGTATGCTGTTAGAATCGGCAAATGAGTGTGCCATTGCCATTGGAGAACATGTGGCAGGTGGAGATATTAATGCATTTATTCAAATGATGAATGACAAGGCAGCTGCCTTAGGATGCAAGAACACACATTTCTCCAATGCTAACGGATTGCCGGCAGAAGATCACTACACCAGTGTATATGATATGGCATTAATCTCTAGAGCGGCTTTTGCAAATGAGAAATTTGCTGAAATTACAGGAACCAGGTCTTATAATATTCCACCAACCAATAAGCATACAGAGGAAACCCTGTTAAATAACCATCATGCAATGTTGAACTATTATCAGACCAATAAATATCTGTACGATTATTGTCTTGGAGGCAAAACCGGCTATACAAGTGCAGCAAATTCCACCTTGGTCACCTACGCAAGGAAGGATGGTATGACACTGGTATGTGTGGTAATGAATGTACAATCACCTGGTCAATATACAGACACCAGAGCATTGTTTGATTACTGCTTCGATAATTTCAGCGTATATTCTGTTGCAGATAATGCTTCTTTATTTGATAACAATGCACAAAAGGATCTAGGCTCCTTAAGTGATAATATTGACCTGATTAAGGTAAGTGAAGACGGAGTAGTCATTCTTCCTAAAACAGCAAATTTCGCAGATGCTAAGGCAACGGTAACACCCCTGCAGCAGCAGGATGAAGACGTGATTGGTAAAATCGAATACACCTATGCAGATCGCTACGTTGGAGGAGCGAATCTAATCTATACAAGCAGTGATACAAAAAGCTATCCCTTCCACAATTTGAAAAAGGAGCAGGGGGATGAAAGCAGCCCTTACATTAAGATTGATTTTAAAATGATTCTGTTGGTAATTCTTTTGATTCTTGGTGTGGCAGGAATCTTATATCTGATTCACTTGAAGTCAGGAAATATTATTCTGTATAAAAAGCGTCACATTGACAGTAGAAGAAAGCCAAAATCTGCATATAAGCAGATTAAAAGAAACCGAAGAAGAAAAAGAAGAAGATAATAACAGGATATGTCAAAATAAGACATAAAAATTGTATTAATAAACAAAACGACAACATTAAACTATAATGTTGTCGTTTTTCCTTATAACGGGACAAAATATTCAAGAACGCAAATTGTCAGATAATTAGCGATATTGTTTTAGCAAGCTTTCAATTAATACCTGAAGCTGCGTCTTGTTGTAGGTATAAAAGAGCAACCCGTTGCTGGTAGGAAGAATGGTAACATATTTGTCCTGAAAGGTAATAGATTCCTGAATTAATTTTATCAGGAAATCCTTATACACTCCATCCGCCTGAAGGAAGAGGGTATCACAATCATCAATAGAAGCTATGGCAACATTGCCTCGATGTAAGAAGAAGGAGATGTCCTGATCCTGGTCTAGCTGATCCTTTGACTTATTAATAATGAAATAGCCATTAGAATCCTTTGGCATATTTAGAGACTTAACTGCACGCTGTACCTGCTTCAACAGACTGTCGCTGGCAGGATATAAAGATTCAAAATATGACATAAAGTCTACGGCAGTTTTAAAGTGAGCATTATACCCTTTCTCCAGCACTTCTGTCATAAGAATCCGTTTGATAATGTCTTCACAGGTTTTCCGTGAGGGATTTTTAATTTTCGTTGACTGCTCCATGTTACTCCTTTCTATAAACGACAAAATAATATGTCTTTTATAATTATAAGACATATTTTATCAAAGAACAACAGGAAAAGACAAAATATAAGACAGTATAGCAATCGGGTGGTTTTTGTTGACATAGATACAGCAAAAAAATATAATTAATAATAATTACCACAGTAAAATACAAGGAGTGGAAAAATGGAGCAAAAATATACAAGGGAAGAACGATGGATTCTTCAGCAGGAACAAATTCAAAATCTGATTGAGGATAATGGAGGACTGGTGAAGACCAGCCAGCTTACTGCATTAGGAATTGACTATCGCAGAATCCTATCTCTTGTGGAAGAAGGACGGCTGCAAAGAGTAAAAAGTGGATATTATTCCATGAACTATTCTAATTACTCGGAAGAAGAGATGATTGTAAAAATGTTTCCAGATGGAATTCTCACCATGGAAAGTGCGCTGTACTATTACGGTTATCTTAAAGACAAGCCTTATGCATGGAGCATTGCAGTAAGTAAGAATACATCCAAATCCAGATTTAAAATCGATTATCCGATTGTTCATCCATTCTATGCGGAATCCCAGGTGCTTTCTCTTGGCGTAACAAGCATGCCTATTGCAGGACATGATATGAAAATTTACACCAAGGACCGACTCATTTGTGATGTATTGAAATATGAAGAAAAAATGAATCGAGAGGATTTTAAAAAAGCAGCACTTACTTATATTAATGATGAGGATAAGGATATTGCACAGTTAATGGAATGTGCAAAGGAAAGAAAAGTTCTAAGGAAGGTTCAATCCATGATTGGAGTTTGGTTATAGCTTATTATGATAAATGCAGTAGCGATTCGGTTAAAAAGTAAAGAGTTGAATATCCCCTTTGAGCATTTGCTGGCAGGATATGTATTAGAAGAGGTGGTTCAGGCAATCTATTCCTCACCCTGGAGTGGCAAGCTGTATGTTCGAAACGATCATCAGCTGGGCTTAAGCTACTATGAAAAAAAAGTGGCAGAAAAGCTGGAATTATCATACCACACAGAGGCAGATAATAATGAAATACAGGAATATTTGCTGGAAGAATTTGTGGAAGGCTGGAAGCAGACCCTACAAGAAAAGGGAGTTATTATTTCTAGATATGAGATACTTCTAGAAAAAAAGGATAGGGATACCGTAGGGCACATCCGTTTATTTATTACATATGAGGATATGTATATTCCTATGGATCTGTACATTTATCCCCAAAGGAAAAAAGCAGGTTTTGCAAGGAATGAAGAGCTGCGTCTGGTTATGGAAAATCAGAAGGTGATACCATACCAGCGGGACTCCTTAGAATACATGGCTGCAAATGATATGTTTCATATATTAAAAGATTTGGAGCTGTTAAATGACATGGAATATTATCTGCACCTGTATGAATTGATTGCAGGTTATTCCTTAGAAGGCAGAAGAGTTAAGGATGAATATGAGAAACTGTGGGAGCAAAACAAGCTGCCTTCCATTGAAAAACGACTGGATATGATTCGGGAATATGGAACCTACACTTATATGAAGAAAAAGTGGAAGGTGCTTCTTCGGAAGGAAAAAAGAAACAGTCCCCAATGGGAGGATGTGGTGGCACTTATCATTAAATTCTTAGATCCCATGTATGAAAGTATCATAAAGCAGGAAATATTTTTCGGAGACTGGATGCCAGAATTGCAACGGTACCTAGAATAGGAGTAGCCATGTTAGATCAAAAGCTTGAGGACTATGGAAAGGAATCCGTCTATCCCTTTCATATGCCAGGACATAAAAGGATTGGATTTCCATTTCCCAATCCCTATACCATAGATATTACAGAAATACATGATTTTGATAATCTACATCATCCCCAAGGAGAAATTAAGCAGTTAATGGAGGAATATGCGTCCATCTATCACAGCGGTAAGACGTATCTTCTAGTCAACGGGGCAACAGCAGGAAATCTCAGTGCAATCTTCGCCGCCTGCCAGCGGGGAGATGAAATTGCAGTGGGAAGAAACAGCCATAAGAGTGTGTATCACGGAATATACATCAGGGAATTAACGGCCCATTATCTGTACCCTGAAATTTTGGATTATGGTATTCCCGGTGCAATATCGCCTTATGATGTAGCACAGATTCTTCAAGAAAAACCAAATATAAAGGCACTGCTGCTTACATCACCCACCTATGAAGGCATTAACAGTAACCTAAAGGAAATTGTAACCATCGCTCACAGACACCAGGTTCCTGTGATTGTAGACAGTGCCCATGGTGCTCATCTAGGAATAACAGAAGCATTTCCAAATGGAGCGGTGGAAAGCGGTGCAGACCTTGTAATTACAAGCATTCATAAGACATTGCCAAGCTTCACCCAGACGGCGTTACTTCATTATAATAATGAGAGCCTGATTCCCCAGAGAAAGGTAGAAATGTATCTTCAGATTTTCCAGACCAGCTCTCCCTCCTACCTTCTTATGTCAGGTATGAGCAAATGCTGCCGTTATCTTAAGGAGCATAAGGAAGATTTTATAAGCTATAGAAAGCGGCTGGAAGATTTTTATCAGGATACGAAGATACTTTCAAGGCTTCATATTTATCGAAGAGATGATATGGATTTGTCGAAGATTGTTATTGGAATTGATAAAGGGATAAAGGGTTTTACTGGAGAAAACCTGTCAGAGATTCTTCGAGAAGGATATGGTCTGGAAATGGAAATGGCCAGCTTTTCCTATGTGCTTGCTATGACCAGTGTAATGGATACACAAGAGGGCTTTTCCCGTTTATGTCATGCATTACATGAAATAGATCATATGCTGGCAGAAGAACAAGATACAAAAAACACAGAGCAAGACCTTCTGGATATATTCCAGACCCCGGAGAAGCTGTATCAACCGGGAGAGAAGCAGATGGAATTATATGAGGCGAAGGATTGTCCCGGCAGCGTATGTGAACTAAAAGATGCAGCAGGTAAGATTGCAGCGGAGGAGATCTGTCTCTATCCCCCAGGAATTCCCCTTGTAGTACCGGGGGAGATCATAACAGAAGAACATGTGAAGCAGATACAAAGAGCAAGCACCGCAGGACTAAACATAACAGGATTAAGCCAAAATCCACCGGGAGTAATGATTGTCAATTAACGGAGACTATATTATACTTAAAAATATAGAAAATACTATGATAAAGCATTACAGGAAAAGGAAACAGAAATGGGAAATATATATTGTATTATGGGGAAGAGCTCTACAGGAAAAGACACTATTTATCAGAGACTCCTGGAAAATACAGACCTGAAGCTGAAGAAAATAGTACCATATACCACCCGCCCCATTCGTGCTAACGAAACAGAGGGGGTGTCCTATCATTTCTGCAGCGAGGAAATGAAAGATGCACTCATTGCCCAGGGCAAGGTAATGGAGCTAAGAAGCTATGACACCTGTCATGGAGTGTGGAATTATTTCACGGTAGATGATGGACAAATTGATTTAAAGCAATCAAGTTACCTAATGATTGGAACGCTAGAATCCTTCCAAAAAATTCAGGCATACTATTCAAAAGAACAGGTGATTCCGATATATATTGAAGTGGAGGATGGCATTCGCCTGCAAAGAGCACTAGACAGAGAAAAATGTCAGAAGCACCCCAAGTATCAGGAATTATGTCGAAGATTTTTGGCAGACAGTCAGGATTTTGCTCCTGAGAAAATAGAGCATGCACAGATTGAAAGAATCTTCTATAATAATATATTGGAAGATACCATTTTGGAAATCACAGCATACATATCAGAAATGGAAAAATAAAGTAGAACATGCAGTAAGGAGGTGGCAGTATGGACTTAAAAGTAAATGAGGTAAATCCCGTATCCCAGGCAGAAGCTGCCACACCGGTGAAGGAAGCAGATGGCCAGTTTAAATTCACATTGGAAAGTGCATTAGATGACAGCCAGTTAAAACAAAAGCTTCAGGGGATGATGGATGAAATTACCTCCCAGGGAGAGAAAATCGCAGAACACATGGACATTCGTGACATGAAGAAATATCGGGATATGGTAAAGGGCTTTATGAATGAGGTGGTGAATCGTTCCCATAAATTCTCCCGGGAAAATTTTCTGGACCGTCGGGGTCGCCACCGGGTCTATGGTATGGTGAAGCTGGTGGATAAGAACCTGGATGAACTGGCAGGGGAGCTGATGAAGGATGAGAAGGATCATTTAACCATCTTAGGCAAGGTGGATGAGATTCGGGGACTGCTGTTAGATATCTCGACCTAGAAAATCGAAAACAACAGGAGGATGTGGCATATGCAGTTTAATGAAATTATTGGACTTGATGATATCAAGGAACATTTACAAAATGCAATTGAAATGAATAAGGTCAGCCATGCTTACATCTTCAATGGAGATAAGGATTCCGGCAAGATGATGCTGGCACAGGCATTTGCAGCAACCGTCCTGTGTGAGAATCATGGAAGAGATGCCTGCGGGCAATGTCATTCCTGTAAGCAGGCAGCAGGGAAGAATCAGCCGGATATTATCTACGTTACCCATGAAAAGCCCAACACCATTGGAGTGGACGATATCAGACATCAGATTAATGATGACATTGGCATCAAGCCCTATTCCAGTGTGAGGAAAATCTACATTGTAGATGAAGCAGAGAAGATGAATGCTCAGGCGCAAAATGCATTATTAAAAACCATTGAAGAACCGCCGGAATACGCCATTATATTACTGCTTACTACAAATGCAGATGCCTTTCTTCCCACGATTCTATCCCGGTGTATTACACTAAATATCAAACCAGTAGATGGAAAACGAATTAAAAAATATTTAATGAACGACTACGCCCTGGTGGATTATCAGGCAGATGTATGTGTTGCATTTTCCCAGGGAAATGTAGGAAAGGCCATTAAGCTGGCATCCTCTAACGACTTTAATGAGATGAAGGATGCGGTGATTCAGCTTTTAAAGAGAATTCCGGACATTGGTCTCTATGAAATGATGGAGGCAGTGAAACAGATTACAGAATATAAGCTTCTGATACAGGATTATTTCGATTTGATGACGGTTTGGTATCGGGATGTGTTATTATATAAAGCGACTGCTGACGCAAATCAGTTAATTTTTAAAGATGAAGTATACAATATAAAAAAGCAGGCAAGCAAAAGCTCATACAATGGAATCGAGGAAATTATTCAGGGACTAGATAAGGCAAAGGCAAGATTAAATGCCAATGTAAATTTTGAATTAGTCATAGAATTGCTGCTGCTGACAATGAAGGAGAACATGCAATGATAAAGGTCGTAGGTGTGCGTTTTAGAAACGCAGGAAAGATATATTATTTTGATCCAAAGGAATTCCCATTGAAAAATGGAGATCAGGTAATCGTAGAAACAGCCAGAGGTGTGGAGCTAGGAACTGTAATGATTGCACCTCGGGATATGAACGAGAATAAGATAGTTCAGCCTCTAAAGGCAGTTAGTCGCATTGCCACAGAGGAGGACAAGAAGAAGGCTGAGAAAAACCGTCAGAAGGAAAAGGAAGCATTTACCATCTGCCAGGAGAAAATCAAAAAGCACAAGCTGGATATGAAGCTGGTAGATGCAGAATATACCTTTGATAATAATAAGCTTCTGTTCTACTTTACCGCAGATGGAAGAATCGATTTTAGAGAGCTGGTGAAGGACTTAGCAGCAGTATTTCGTACCAGAATTGAGCTTCGTCAGATTGGTGTAAGAGATGAGACCAAGATATTAGGTGGCATCGGCATTTGTGGAAGAGAGCTGTGCTGTAAGACCTATTTGGCAGATTTTGCACCGGTATCCATTAAGATGGCGAAGGAGCAGAGTCTGTCTCTGAACCCAACGAAGATTTCCGGGGTATGCGGACGACTGATGTGCTGCTTGAAGAATGAGCAGGAGACCTATGAATATCTCAACAGCCAGCTGCCGGTTCCAGGAGATGTTGTTACTACGCCAGAGGGAATCAAAGGACACGTGCAGAATATGAGTGTTCTTCGCCAGAAGGTAAAGGTATTAATCGAGCAGGATGATATGAAGGAAGTTCGGGAATATCCAGTAGAAGAGCTGAAATTCAAGCCAAGAAAGAAAAGCGTGAAGGTTACCAAGGAAGAATTACAGAAGCTTGCAAAATTAGAAGATAAAAAGTAGGAAATCAATGAAAGAGCAAGAATTACTTCGTGAGGGAGAACGCATTGACGACCTTCACAGAAACGGGTATCAGATTATTCAGGATAAGAATCGCTTCTGCTTTGGAATGGATGCCGTGCTTCTGTCTGGATTCGCCCGGGTGAAGCCGGGGGAGCAGCTTCTTGATTTAGGGACAGGAACAGGAATCATTCCCATTCTTATGGAAGCGAAAACAGCGGGCAGACATTTTACCGGACTGGAAATTCAGCCAGAAAGTGCTGATATGGCCAGCCGAAGTGTAGCGCTCAATCACCTGGAGGAAAAGGTTACCATTGTCACAGGAGATATAAAGGATGCTTCCAAGATATTTGGGGCATCTTCTTTTGATGTAGTAACCTGTAATCCACCATATATGACGGAGCATCATGGGCTGATGAATCCCAACGATGCCAAAGCCATTGCCAGACATGAGATACTGTGTACCTTAGATGATGTGATACGGGAGACAGCACAGCTGCTAAAGCCTCAGGGAAGATGCTATTTTGTTCATCGCCCATTCCGTCTGGCAGAGATTCTATCGAAAATGAGTACTGCCGGAATCGAGCCAAAGCGAATGAAGCTGGTATATCCTTATATTGATAAGGAGCCCAATATGGTGTTAATAGAGGGGCTTCGGGGAGGAAAACCCCGAATGACGGTGGAGAAACCATTAATTGTATACAAAGAACCAAATGTATACACCCAGGAAATCTATGATATTTATGGATATTAGAAATGAGGAAAACATGTCAGGAACCTTGTATTTATGTGCAACGCCGATAGGAAATCTAGAGGATATTACCTTTCGGGTTATTCGAATTCTGAAGGAGGCAGATATTATTGCTGCAGAGGATACCCGAACCTCTCAGAAGCTGTTAAGCTATTATGAGATTACCACGCCAATGACCAGCTATCATGAATTCAATAAGATTGAAAAAGCAAAGCAGCTTGTGGATAAGCTGCAGGCAGGAGCAGACATTGCGTTGATAACCGATGCAGGAACCCCTGGAATCTCCGATCCGGGAGAAGAGCTGGTAAAGATGTGCTATGACAATGACATTACCGTAACCTCCCTTCCAGGACCTGCAGCCTGCATCACTGCAGTAACCATGTCAGGCCAAAGCTGTAGAAGATTTGCTTTTGAAGCATTTCTTCCTAAGGATAAGAAGGAGCGAAAAAGAGTATTAGAGGAAATCGCCCAGGAAACCCGGACGATTATTCTATATGAGGCCCCTCATCACCTGAAAGCAACCTTAAAGGAATTGCAGGAGGTACTAGGTGATAGAGACATTACACTGTGTCGGGAGCTTACCAAGAAATTCGAGGAGAAGCAGAAGACTACCATAGAACAGGCAATCTTATATTATGAAGAGCACGACCCAAGGGGAGAATACGTTCTTGTGATTGCGGGAAAAAGCAGGGAAGCCGTGAAGCAGGAGCAGCAAGCCAAATGGGATGGAATGTCTCTGGGGGAACATATGAAGCTGTATGAAGAACAGGGGATGGACCACAAAACAGCTATGAAGGCGGTGGCAAAGGATCGTGGTGTAGGAAAGAGAGACATCTACAGTGGTCTTCTAGAAGAAGAGCACCGGGAGAAATAAAGCCCAATTAGGTTACGGGCATTTTTAACAGGTGTTTTCTAAGGACATCAAAGGAGCAGGGACCAATCTGAAGAATTGCTTTATGAAATTCTGTAGAACTATCCTGAAAATGATCCAGGCAGGTATCCTTGAGAGACAGGAAATTCAGATAGCCAACATAATATTTCAGATAGTTGGCCGGGTCTGAGAGAATGGCCTGATAGATGTCATTTACCACGGAACCATTTTCAATTCCAAATTCTGACAGGAAGCTTCGGGTGTCATCCATGGTCCAGCCATAATAATGAATCCCTATATCACAGCTGGCATAGAGGCTAAGAATCACAGCATAATTACGAGACAAAACATCCGCTAAATCGGGATCCATGCCCGTATAATGATAGGATAGCATTTCCACATAAGTAGCCCATCCTTCCGTAAATCCCGGATAGTTCATAAGAGTACGAATGGGTTCAAGCCCATATTCATAGGACATGATGGTCTGGTACAGATGGCCGGGATAGCTTTCATGGGCCATGGTAGTAAATAAATCCAGATTGGAGTGGGTTTTGGAGGGATTATAATAGATGGTATTTTCCTGGTAATAATCCAGGGGAGCAACAAAATAAAAGGCAGGTGCAGTAAATTCAGAAATACTGGAATCTACCTGTAAAATTGTGTCTACGGATGCCACTGGTACAGGAAAGTCTGCGGCCATGGCATTTTTTAGTTGTTCCAGCATTTTAGCCGGGTCTGATTTGAAGAAATCATAGTTGGAGCATTTAGAAGCAAGAGAGGTATCTTTGGTAAATAGAGCGGTCATAGAGGCCAAATCATTTTCACGCTGGTGTTCAATGTCCTTGTATATTGTGGAAATAGAGTCTGTTGTGCCAGTGGCAGAAGAAACAAGAAGGGAGTAATATTTTTTTCCTTGCTTTTTATGAGCCAAGGCAGGTCTTTTAGTACATTTACCGGATAATTTCTCCAGGCGGTTACCCAGTGCCAGGTAGGAAGGGCAGACCTTGTCATAGATAAGATTCTCGTTGGCGGTAAGGTAAGAACGTTTTTGATTTTCATCCAGGAAATCGCAATGCTGTATGCGATTAGAAAAGGAGGATAAAAGCAGATGGTCGCTATCTTCCCTGCTGAAATTGCGGCAAAAGGAAACTACTTGTTTTAAATTCGCTTCTCCCATAAATAATCCCTGGTGGGCTTTCTTTTGCTCTAATATAAGAATCTGGCCAAAGTAAATATCAATGGTTTCCAATAAATCCAGATAATGGCCAATGTCTTCCTGACATACGAAGGGATATTGAGCCAACAAAACAGGTAAATTAACTTGAATACCATTATTAGCAGACAAAGGTTCCTGGTACAAATAATAGTTTTCAAAAAGGAGATTTTCGGAGAAATATTTTTTCATAACGTCATAGGTGAGCTGTTGCCGGGGGGATAATTTATGATAGTTGAAGCTCTTTAACGTATTTAAGATGCTTCGGCTCATAGCAAGCTGTGCATCAAACCCTTCCTGGGAAACGTCGCTAAAGCAGCAGGGGTCTTCTGAAATATGAAATGCTGTGGCATCATGAAGAGAATACCGCAGGGTAAGAGAATCTACCGTCACAAGGTGCTGGAAGGTGTCCTGCAAAAAAGCATCGAACAGAGCCTGTTCATCCTTTTCCATGGAAGATATCAGCGAGGCAGATCCTAGTTCTTGCTGGTAGCTTTGTCTCAGAAAAACATTGCCGGCTACACCTAGAAGCAGAAGAACCGCCAAAGCCAGGGAAGCAAAAATCAGTGGACGTCTTTTATGGGAAAATTTCATGAAAGCACCTCAGAAAATCTATAATAATTAGTATATGAAAATAAAAGAAAAATATAATGAAATAAGACCCTGAAGAAGGAATCATATGAATTATCTGTGGGCAGGAATGATTATCATAGGAATTCTGTACGGAAGCATCACAGGAAGAATGCCACAGCTGACAGAGGCTGCACTGGAATCAGCAGGGGAGGCAATCCAGCTATGTATTACCATGGCCGGGGTAATGGCTTTTTGGGTTGGGATGATGAATATCGCAGAAGAGGCAGGGATTATGAACGCCCTGGCACGTAAAATGGAACCGGTACTGCGTTTTTTATTTCCTAGATTGCAGAATGCAGTTCAGGCAAAGAAATATATTGCAGGAAATATGGTGGCAAATATCTTCGGACTGGGCTGGGCGGCAACACCGGCAGGCCTGTCAGCGATGAAGGAATTAGCAAAAGAGGAAGAGGGGAAACGGACGGTAGCACCAGGCTGTGCCAGTGATGAAATGTGCAGCTTCCTTGTGCTGAATATATCATCTCTTCAAATCATCCCAGTTAATATTATTGCATATCGAAGTCAGTATGGCAGTGTAAATCCTACGGAAATAGTAGGTCCTGCCATAGTAGCCACAATCATTTCAACGGTGGCAGCAGTCATATTTATTAAGAGCATGCAATATGTTAGTAGAAGGAGGCGTTATCAGTGAATCTACTTACCTTCCTATCAGAGGCGGTAATTCCTCTTCTTATCTTTTACATTGTGGCAACCGGTCTGGTGAAAAAGCAAAATGTATATCAGCAATTTTTGACTGGAGCAATGAACGGACTGAAAGTAGTGGTAGAAATTGTTCCCACACTGGTTGGATTAATGATAGCAGTAGGGATTCTTAGAGCATCCGGATTCCTGGAGGCGGTATCTCAGATCCTGGGCACATTGATTGCCCGCACAGGATTCCCAGATGAAATCATACCTTTGGCAATTATTAAAATGTTTTCCTCTTCCGCAGCCACAGGTCTCCTGCTGGATTTGTATAAAGAACATGGATGCGATTCCGGAATTGGTAGAATAGCGTCTATTATGTTAAGCAGCACAGAAACCATCTTTTACACCATGTCCGTATACTATATGACCGTTAAGGTTAAGAAAACCCGGTGGACTCTGGCAGGGGCACTGTTTGCAACAATCGCAGGGATTATAGCCAGTGTAGTGTTGGCAGGATGGATGTAAGATAGAAAGTATTTGACATTTGTTACAGGGAGTATTATAATTGCAAATGTTGACGCGGGATGGAGCAGTCTGGAAGCTCGCCGGGCTCATAACCCGGAGGTCATAGGTTCAAATCCTATTCCCGCAACTATAGTAAAGGATGTGTACAAAAGGTACGCATCCTTTTTCTTTCGTGTTATAATGAAGAAAGCTTGGAAAGATTGTCAGTGAAAAGGACCACAAAATGAAACATTCAAAAAAGAATCCCTGGATGACTATAATCCAGCTAATATGTATTCTGGTAATGCTGGTATCAGCCAGTGTGATTGGCTATTACATTTACCAATATTATCAGGGGCAAAAAGAATATAAGAATATAGAAGAAACCACGGTAACGGAAAGCAGTGATACAGGAATATTTACTATAGACTTTGAGGCTCTGGCGAAGCTGAATGGAGATACGGTGGGATGGATTCGTATCAGCGGGGGAGATATCAGCTACCCCATTGTACAGACAACGGATAATGACTTCTATCTAACCCATGGCTTTGATAAGGAGAATCTTCGAAGTGGATGTATCTTCATGGATTATGGTAATCAAAAGGACATGACAGACACCGTTACGTATATCTATGGACACAATATGAAGGACAAATCCATGTTTGCCAAGCTGAACAATTATAAGGAGCAGGCGTATTATGAAGCTAATCCGCAGATTGTCATCTATACACCAGATCAGACCTATTATTATGACGTGTTTTCCAGCTTTAACATGGATGTAAGCCAGGGGACATTACCTATGTCCTTTGCAAAGGAAGAGGAATATCAGGCATATATCCAACAGCTGATATCCAGCAGCAATGTAAAAACAACAGCAGAAGTCACTCCACAGGATAAAATCGTGGCACTGATGACCTGTAATGGAGTAGAGACATCAAGAAGAATGCTGTATGGCGTTCTGGTGAAAATAGAGGATCAATAACATATCAATCGTGTATCGCATAGGAGGAAATAGCCATGGCAGTACAGGAAGAACAGATACAAAAGCTACAGGAAATCATTGATGGAAGTGACAATATTGTTTTCTTTGGAGGAGCGGGAGTGTCTACAGAAAGTGGAATCCCTGATTTCCGTAGCGTGGATGGATTATATCATCAATCCTATGACTATCCACCGGAAACCATTTTAAGTCATAGCTTCTACCTGGCTAAGAAGGAAGAATTCTACCGATTCTATCATGAGAAAATGCTGGTAACGGATGTAGAACCCAATGAAGCCCATAAGAAGCTGGCAGAGCTGGAACAGGCTGGAAAGCTGAAAGCCATTGTTACCCAAAATATCGACGGTCTTCATCAAAAGGCCGGAAGAAAAACCGTATATGAGCTTCACGGAAGTATTCACCGCAATTACTGTGAACACTGTGGGAAATTTTTCGATGCACAATATATCAAGGCGCAGCCAGGCATCCCAAAATGTGATGCCTGCCACGGAGATATTAAGCCAGATGTGGTCTTATATGAAGAAGGGCTGGATGATGATACGGTACGAAATGCAATCAGAGCTATTTCCAAGGCAGAGGTATTAATGATCGGTGGAACATCCCTGGCAGTATATCCGGCAGCAGGAATGATTGATTACTATCGTGGAAATCAGCTGGTATTAATCAATCGAGATGCCACCCCCATGGATCAAAGAGCGAATCTTCTGGTACAGGGAAATATAGGTGAGATATTCTCCCAGCTACAGGTGAACAAGTAGAAAATTGGTGGATATAAATATTAAAGTATGAAAGCAAATAACGTAAAGTAGGAGCAGAGAATGGATATTCAAGTAAAGGACATTATTACAATGAAGAAGGCTCACCCCTGCGGCAGCAAAGAGTGGGAGGTGCTTCGCATCGGAGCAGATTTTCGTCTAAAATGTATGGGCTGTGGACATCAAATTATGATTCCAAGACCTCAGGCAGAGAAGAATATCAGGCAAATAAAAAGAGGAAATGAAAAAAAAGCTTGAATTCTACGGTATTCCATGCTATTATATTAACTCGTGGTATATGAAAATATCCTTGCTCTTCTAATAGTGGAAGGGCCAAAAGACCAAAAGGAGGTAAATCGCATGAACAAATATGAATTAGCACTCGTTGTTAATGCAAAAATCGAAGACGATGCGAGAACAGCTGTCGTAGAAAAGGCAAAAGAGTATATTGCTCGTTACGGTGGTACTGTTACAGAAGTAGAGGATTGGGGTAAGAAGAGATTAGCTTACGATATCCAGAAGATGAGCGAAGGCTACTACTACTTCATCCAGTTCGATGCAGATGCAGAGTGTCCAGCTCAGGTAGAAGAGAGTGTTCGTATCATGGACAATGTTCTTCGTTTCTTATGCGTTAGAAAAGACGAGGCGTAAGATACAGCAAAGGAGAGCGTATTATGAATAGAATAATGCTAATGGGACGTTTAACAAGAGACCCCGAGGTTCGTTACGGTGGGGCTAACAATACAGCAGTTGCAAGATTTTCAATTGCAGTAGACAGAAGATT
>CAZYYO010000056.1:0-15870 GCA_964650965.1 uncultured Lachnospiraceae bacterium
TGTGTTGGTGCTGCAATTTCCTGCTCCTGGGCCAGAGGAAGTTCCAAAAATACCGTAAATTCGCTTCCCTCTCCCTCAACACTGTCTACCAAAAGCTGTCCGTTCATTTGCTTCACCAGATTATCAGCAATAGACATTCCTAAGCCGCTGCCACCGAACTGACGAGCAATTCCAGAATCTTCCTGCTCAAATGGTTTGAAAATTCTGTGGAGAAATTCCTTGGACATTCCCTTGCCAGTATCCTTCACGCGCATCATAAAGGACATCTTATTATCTCGAATATCCATCTGACGGAAGGTAACACTGATGGTTCCTCCCTTTGGTGTAAACTTAGAGGAGTTGGACAGGAAATTGGTAATGACCTGGGTAATACGAAGCTCATCTCCAATAACATATCGTTTGGTAAAGTCGACAACCTCCATTTGGAATTTAATTCCCTTATCCTGTACATTTGTTTCAAACATAGCACGAATCTTCTCGGCAACCCCTAAAATATCAAAGGAAGCCTTTTCTAATTCCAGCTTGCCACTTTCAATTCGTGTCATATCCAAAATATCATTAATAATAGATAGCAGGAACTGGGACAGGTTCTCTGCCTGGCTTAAGTAATCTCCAACCTCTGCCATGTTTCCTGCATCTGCACTTTCTCGTGCCAGTGCCATGATTCCCAAAATACCGTTCATCGGAGTACGAATCTCATGGGACATCTTGGATAAGAAAATTGTTTTGGACTGGTCCTCTGCCTGAACCTGTGCGATTTGTGCCAGAAGATGGTCTCTGTCTTGTTTCTCCTGTTCAATATTCCTTAGTCGACAAAGCAGATATCTGCCGTCTTCTCCACAAGCCAGTTCCAGCTTACACCAGTTTTGCTGCATGGTTTCTGGATTGGTATATACCATTTCTCTGGAGAACACATCCCTTTTCTCCCATTGTTCTAAGGCCTCCTGCAGATGCCTTCTATCGACATCTGATACTCCATCAAAGAGACCACGCACATCTGTTTCCACACTTTGTCTGGGTATCCCTAGAACTCTACTGCAGTTGTCACTGACAAAAATAACTTTTCCCGTTTTACGATAAACAAGCACAAAGACATCCTGTGTAATATCCCACATTTCCTTAAGGAATTGAATATCACCACTGGATGTCTTTCTTTTTTTATCTGTATGGGACTTAGAAATTACAATACGGATAATATTTTCCACTACAAGCAGTACCAATAGGATTGTAATCATTGCCCCGGCATGCCGGTCCAAATAAGAAATGATCGAAATCATATGCCACCTCTCATCTTCTCTTTTGTTGTATTAATTTTATTATATCTGATGTATTTTTTAACATCAACGTATTTTGGAAGGAATTTACGCTATTTGACGTTTTTTCCCGACTATTCAGGACATTTTTTACACGGGTTATCATAACCTGTGGCGATACGGCCTTATATAAGAAGTCATCCACTCCCAGCCGGAAAATTTCCTGCTCCTGCTGAATGTCTCCAAACTGTGTATTGGCAATAATTGCAATATTGTCAAACCGCTTATCCTGCCGTATTCTTCCAATAAGTTCCACACCATCCATATGAGGCATTTGAATATCTGTAATAACCATATCAATCCCCGGATGGGACTGGATGATTTCCATGGCCTGCGCTCCATTTTCAGCCTCTAATAGTTCATATTCCGTTTCTAGAGTATTCATGAGAACGTTTCGATTCAATTCAATATCGTCTACAATTAATATTTCCCGCTTCTTGGTCATATCATAGAAGCCAAAACCATTTTTCCCATTTTTCTTGACCTGATACATTGCAGTATCTGCATTACGAAATAATTGCTCATATTCCATTCCATCCTCTGGACAGGTGGCAATTCCCATACATACATGCGCCCGATACTCTTTATCGGCAGAAATTCGAATATCCTTCACGCCCTCTAAAACTTGTTGTGCACGCTTCTTCAGAATTTCCCGATCATTTATTTCCGGAAGAAAAATTACAAATTCATCTCCACCAAAGCGGCTAATAATGTCACTGCTGCGAAACAGCTTCGTTAATAACTGTCCAATGGCCGCAAGAATTTCATCTCCTGCATGGTGTCCATAGGTATCATTTACATATTTAAAATTATCCATATCCATTACAAAGATACTTGCTTTTGCACCATATTGCTTCAGATATGCTTCTGCCTTGCGCTGGATTGCCGCCTTGTTATACAAGGAAGTAAGCATATCTGTATCCCTTTGTTTCTCCAGCAAACGCTGTCCTTTCATATTACGTAACATCATCTGATTATGCTTATATCCTAAGAATATTCCAACAACGTAAAAAACGCACGCATTCAAAATATCAACCGATGCCTTGGGAGACTGCTTAATATACATGGATTCATACATGAAACACGCAGCTATTATGAGAAAATACAAAGACTCCCGCCAGGGAACGTCTACAATAAGAAGTGGAAGGGCAACTAAAAGCACGCACACCGTAGTGGCCGTGACACTTTTTTGTATGATATCCAAACCAATTGCAAAAAGAAATGCTGCTGCCAAAAATGCATAATTACAAACCAGGGTGACCATCCCCTTTGCATCTGCCACTTTATTTGCCACAATACATATAATAATAAACATGACTGCTGTGAATGCATATAACGGCAATACCTTGGATACATCCGGTAAAAACAAGGAAACAACGGTGAGCAGTGACATGATAATACTTCCAATCAGAGATGTGGTTCTTACCATTCTTTTATTTTGCAGCGTAATTTCTTCTTTATAGTTTTGATAAATTGGTTCCTCATATCCACAATTACAGAATCTTTTCCACAAACTTTGTTTTCTCTTCATCTTTCGTATCCGTTTCTGCCTCTTGGTCTCTTCTTATGATTTCTGTGTATTTGGAGCAGTTCCCTTTCTTATCTTTTTTCTTTTTCTTTTTTATTTTATCATATTTACTGCATATTGCCCAAATTATTATTTCTGTCCCTTATCTATCTGTATTTTTTTCTGGGACTTTGTATAAATATTTCCATTCTGCTTATAATTAGTATTAAGAAGCTATTTGAATATTGGATATTCATTCTTAAGAAAGGCAGTGATACATTTGACAAGAATGATTCATAATGATTACACAAGGGATAAGGTATACTGCGGTCTCCTTGAGGATCTGAATAAGACCGAAGTGGATCTTGCCAATGCCTACTCCAACTTAGAATACATGATAGAGCCAGATCTCATTGATTACTATATCTATCAGGTGAAAGCTGTTCAAATGCGCCACAAATTCCTATTGGGGCGTATGAAGCAGCTGGAGGATTCTTATCAATCTAGGTAAAGGACAAAAACAGGACCGTCCTGCCTCAAGACGGTCCTGTTGCACGCATATTATCATTCTTGAGGTTTTCAAGCCAAAAATCCTCTGGAAGCATCGTAGTTTGTGGTCGCTTCTGTTAACTGGGTACCATGGTAGGTATACCCTGCCGCAACCTGCTGGGTATGCTGCATCATCGGCTGGGATACATCTTCTTTTGCAATTTGTGCAAATGCTTTCTGCAATGGCTGCATCACACGTCTTGCCTCTTGAATGCCGGTAACATTTGCCAAATATATGGATTTTGCAATTGCCCGCTGACTAAAATCATATAGAGGAAACAGCTGGGCTGCAATCTGATATTTAAAATCCAAATCCTGCTTTAGGTGTTCGATTACCTGGCTGGCCCTCTGCAGCGCATCCTTCATCTGGGCACGATCCTGCCTAGCTATGGCGTCTTCCCCTTCGGTAAGATATGCTTCAAGCATATCATATAATACTTCTATCATTTGACTGGGATTACTAGCGGCAATTCTTCTTGTAAATGCTGCTTTTGTCTCTTTATCCATCATTTACCACCTTACTGTAGTAGCTGAAGTGCCATCTGGGGTAATTCATTTGCCTGAGATAGCGCACTTGTAGCTGCTTGTGCTAGAACATTCTGCTGGGTATAGATTGTCATCTCCTCTGCCATGTCCACGTCATTTACCCGGGAAATAGCAGACGTCATGTTCTCACCTGTCTCATCTAATGAACCAACGGCATATTCCAAACGATTCTCATAAGCACCAATTTTTGAACGGATTGCATTTACTCTTGAAAGGGCATCATCTAATGCACTAATTGCCTTTGATCCTCCCTGCACAGTAGTGACATCTAAATCATCTATGTATAGATTCTCACTGCTGATTGCCGGAATTTTTACATCCATCATCTGTCCGGAATTGGCACCGATTTGTAAAGACATGGTGCCCATATTGGTAACCTCTAAATCAACGGCTCCTGCGTAGCCTGCTTCTAACTGCATGCTCATATCAAAACCATCTACATCTGTTATGGTTATTTTATTTCCATTATATGCCACGGTTGCCTGGTTGCCAAATTCGCTGGAGGCACCGGTATCTAGTGACACCTTGGCATTTTCTCCGGTGGTTGGTGCCACCTCCTGGGGCAATCCAAGCGCTGTTGCTAATGCTGTATTACTGGCTGTAACCGCAACGGATGCCTCTGCACCATATGCTTTTGTGGTAAATGCCAACGGATCGCCATAATCACTGATGGTTGTTTCTCCGATTTCTGCCCCTTTACGAAGGGCTTCATATACCTCTTTTCCAGTCATTCCCTGGGTTAACTTCACCTCATATCCATTGACGCTAACCGTTCCTTCCATTTCTTTTGTCACCGTAAATCCATCTGTTAACGCTACGGTTGATGTTTGCACCGCCTGGGTTGCTGCGGAATCTACCGTAAAGGAGTAGTGTCCTGCTGCCACGTATTCCGATACCGTCGTTCTTGCTATATGATCCCCGTATACACGGGTATCAAGGGTTCCATCTAACAAGGATTTGGTATTAAATTCTGTATCCTGCGATACACGGTCTATTTCGTCTCTTAAGGTTGCAATCTCCTGCTGGATTGCTTCCTTCTCATTTTGTGAATTGGTTCCATTGGCAGCTTGAACAGCCAGCTCTCTCATTCTCTGAAGCATACTGGTAACTTCAGAAATAGCGCCATCTGCTGTCTGCAATACACTGGTTCCATCCGATGCATTTCTAGATGCCTGATCTAATCCATCAATTTGCGCCTGCATCTTGCCTGCAATTGCCATGCCGGATGGGTCATCACTGGCATGATTAATACGCAATCCAGAAGACAGTCGTTCCATGGATTCTGATAAGGTTCCCTCTGTTTTTAATAACTGATTATTTGTAATCACCGCTGATATGTTGTTGTTTATTTTCATGTTTGCGCCCTTTCTCTCTTTGCGTTCTTCTATCTGCTTCCCTGCGGTGTTATTAGACAATCCTTGTCTATTTCTATTATTTTAAATGTACATTAGCTATATCGGCTTGCTTCCTCTATCTATAAAGAATTATTTGAAAATTTCTCCTAGCGTGTCTACGAAGCTCTTGGCCAGGCCATAAAGCTGTGACGTTTGAACACCTTGTGTTTTATTCTCTGCCTCCTGCTGCGCTGGGCTATCGTACAATTCTCCTGCATCCAGCAAGCTGTCCCAGCCAAAGGTAAAGGAAACCCCTGTCCCGGTAGCCTTTGTCATATTCTCTGCAATTAATCCCATATGTTCTGCCAGCAGATTTCTGGTATCCTGGCTGCTGCTGTTGATTCGCCCCTCTATGGTTCCAGCTTCATAATGAAAGGCTGCTGATACACAGCCGGTACTTTCCATATCAAATGCGATATCTACCAGTCCCTTCTCATCCTCTCCCGGTACAATCTTCAAGGTAAGATTGCCTACTTCATCTCCAACCATAATGGGAATACTGTAGGTATCATTCTTTTTAGCCATCTGTCCTAATACCATAATCTGACTGGTTACCAGCTTCATATTTTTTACATCGATTGTGCTGACATCCTTTTCCACCAACATATTCTTCATAACATTTTCTGCTGTGTCCGCCAACTTCTGCTGTGCTTTCGCCATGTCCCGAGGGGTCTTAATTGCTTCCCCAAAATCTTCAATCAGATCCTCCATGATTCCTTCGTAATCCATTGACCATCCATCCTCTGATCCATCCTCCACCGGATGCATTAATGTGCGAAACACCTGGTTACGGTTGGTCATTAGCTGCTGCATTGCCTGCAAATTCGCTGGCGTAGCCGGAAGGTCATACTGCTTTAGAATCTCATATACCTGCTCTTCATTTGCCACTGCCTCAGCTACCGTCTGCCTGGTAATCTCCTGATACTGCTCATCTAATTTTGCTTCTTCCTGAACCAGCTGCTGATTTTCCATGTTCTGGAGTGCTTCTGACAGTTTCTCCGGCGTTAGATTCATATAGGCATCTTCATTTTCAAATTCGGTCATTTTGTTCGGGGTAATTTCATCTGCCACATCACGAATGCAGCTACTCTGATATGCCACCTCTATCTGCTGGATAATAGACAGCTTGTCTGGATTGTAAGAATCCAGTTCTCCAAAGGAATCATCGATTCCATAGGTCCGATTCATATGCTTACTGCTTCGTACTGCTGTCATAAGATTTCGCATGGTAGGTTCCACCCCTGCCTGGACCAAAGACCCAACGGCAGCTCCATCGGTTGCCTCCACCTGATGAATCAAACGAAAAACACCGATAAAGCTCTCTCTTTGTTCCGGTGTAATCTCATGGTTTTGTTCTAGCTTCCACAGATATTTGCTGAACCGTTCCTGGATTGCTGTTGCGCCTGTTTCATCCTGAATCTTTTCCGCTAGTTCATTTAAATCCTCTATTTTCATATCCAGTGGATTTACATTTTGCTTCATCATTTCCGTTACCACATTTCCGGTCAGATTACCAAAGAGTCTTTGCACAGCTTCATCACTTGCTTTGATTCGCGCAATATTCTCCGGAGTAATCTCCATGGAATTATATCCCAGGATACGAACTGCCCGTTCATTGGCATTGGTCGGTTCCAGCCCTAGATCATCTAAGATATCATCCACATTTTGAAAGGCCTTAGTAATGGTATCTCCCATATCTGCTCTAGGTGATGTCCATAAGGTCTCATAGCTGACATTGGCTCTCTCATAGGTGTCCCTGCGAATGGTTCCTGCTGCATATAGTTCATCCACAGTGGCTTTCGAAGCATCTTCTACCGGAGTTAATATGGCTGCCGGCATATTCCTTAACCCTGCCACGCGCCCTGTAAAGTATCGATAATTATCTTCCACTGTCTGCGTCATTTCTGGTAATACCGCTGGCATTCCTTCCTGGCTGGATACTTCTAGTGCCTTCAGCTTCTGAATCAGCTCCTCTAAGGGCTGGGTATCTATGTTCACACCCTGCTTCATCAATCGATAATTTGCTTGCGTCGTCATAAGCAGACGAACTTCCTCTAGCTGCCTGCGGGCGGTAATCTGCTCCTGCGTTGGCTGCTGGGTCCCTGCTTCTGTGGAATCATTTTCTTTTGCTATTTCTAACGCTATATTTGCCACGTTTACAGTATCGACGCGGTTTACAATAGCATCTATCGACGAATCATCAGCTTTTTCCACTGTATCCGAAACTTCCTGGGCATGTTCCCACATGGTATACCCCGGGAGAAGATATGCATCTTGGGGACTGCGTCCCTCCTGGACAGATGTGGTTATTTTCTGAAGGATATCTTCCTGTGACATTCCACCTTCATATTTGGATAATTGTTGGTAAACTCCTAGATTTTCAGCAGTCAGTGGGATATCCTCAGACAACATCCATTGACTGACTCCTAGTGTTTCCTCATTCACTTCCAGCCCTGCCTGACGGATGACGCTCTCTATTTGCTCCTGCATTGGCTGATATGTCTTGGATAGTTGTCCACCAATCAGCCCCTTATCTATATTTGTCGTGGCATTTGTATTCGCTCCCGTTGCATTTTGCTGGCTTCTAGCTTCGCTATAGCATGCCTTATAGAGATTGTCTATCGTAGGCTCCAAGTGATTATTCAGCATATACTTCATGCCGGCAGGGGAGAGCTTTCCCGTCTCCTGTGCCTTCATCATTACTGCTGTTGCATCCTGCAGCTGCTGTTCCTCTGTAGGTAAATCCGCTTCCTGCAGTGCTTGTTTCACCGTATCTTCCATGGCAAGTGCCTGGATACTATTATCACTTAATGCTTGAACTGCTTCACGGGATAATCCGCCCATGGCAGAAATATCCTTTCCGGCCTTTGCTAGTTCCATCTTAATCTTATCCGCTACATTTACATACTCCTCAGGCTCTAAATCCATAGGGTCATAGCCTTCCTGTTCCATGGCTGCATAATCCTTGTTTGAGCAGGTATTACTGGCAATTACCATCTGATTTCTTCTGGCCGCCGCATCCTTAGTATTTCCAATATCCTGAGCAATGTCCTCTGCCGTTGCATCTCCATCAAAAAGAGACTTCCCATAAGTAGGACATGCTACATCTACCTGGCGAAGCTCTCTGCTATGAACCGTTATATTGTTCTTATTCTCTTTATATTTAGGTCTTGCATATTCTATGGTTTGTTCCTTCACAGAATTTTCCGTGGAGCTCACCTGATTAATCTGCATATATTTCCTCCGACGTAAATGTATTGCACGCTTCCATATTTGCTGTCTTCATCTACCTATACATTTATGTCGGACAATTTATTGGAAAACTTAACCTGACGCTAGGGCAGTAATAGCTTATCCCCCGGACAAATATGATCCATATTTTTTATTCCATTTTTTTCACAAATTGCGTCAACCATATCTTCATTTCCGTACACTTTTCGACTAATGGCTGTCAAGCGATCCCCTTCCTCTACCATATAATATCCCTGTGCAAGGTATGGATTAACCACTGTCTGGGGTTCTTCTGTTATCTGGGGTTGTTCTGCCATCTGGGATTCTTCTGTTGTCTGTGCTGCTTCTGTTGACTGGGCTGCTTCCTGAGTAGTCTGCTCTGTCATCCCTTTATTTTGTTCTACCTCCTGGCTAATTGTCTCTAATACATCCTCTTTGGCTTTCTCCTGTGCCAATGTCTGCACATCCTTCTCCATGTCCTGAAGCTTCATGTAATTTTGCAGCAATACAGCCGACAGCACCACAAGAACCAGTGCAGCTACCGGCGCAATCATACGCGTCATGCCCTGTCCTCTTCTGCTATCCTGTTCCTGAAGTAATTGGCGATATCTTGCTACTGTTTCATGCCCCACATCCGATGTTTCCGTGGCAATTATATTCTGAATTGGACGTTTTTGTTCTTCTTTCTCCTGTACTCCAATGTGAAAATCTGTCAAGTAATCCTGCATTGCCCCATTACGGTCTACATATACGTAATACCCTTCGTCCAAAACAAGTTGTCCCCTGTGACTAATATAAAAGCGTTCTTCCTGCTCTTCATGGTCCATTAGCATGACTAAACGATGCTCTCCCGTGAAATGCCTTTTACATATTCTTTCGATCTGCTGGTATGCTGCATTGCCTATTCCTATCCGACTCAGGCTCCACCCAAGTATTTTTTGTTCCGGAAAATATCGTTGAACCTTTGCATATATCTCATCCCACACATCCTCAGAAAAAACAGGGAGTCCTTCGGCATAAGAAATATCGTTGAGACAAAAGGCTCCCTTTATAAAGAACATGCCTTTATTTTCCTGATAATAATCTTCCCCCATCAGGATACATGTCATATCCTGCATCTTGGAGTTTCCCTCATGAAGGAACCGATAGATATAATCTTCCATATATATTCTTCCATATCCCTGAATACTTCCAATCTGTCTCACCTCTTTTGGAAGCTTCGGCATGGATATTTTATTTTCTTTTGGTTCCTTTATAATCTCAATCATAATCTGCCTCCTGCTTATTCCAATTTCTTAGAGAATAGCATGGGCTGAATGCGAAGAATGTAGAATATGGTATGGGCTTTCTTAAACTCATTGACAGCATATTACAACTTATCTGTTTCTTCCACAAAAAATAAAACTCCTTTCTGACAAAATGTGTCTGTCAAAAAAGAGTTTTGTAGATTCTCATTTATTAAATTATGATTTTATATTTCGATTCTACCCTCTAAAGCTCTGAGCAAAGTAACCTCATCAATGTATTCTAAATCACCACCCACTGGTACTCCGCTGGCAATTCTTGTCACCTTAATTCCTGTTGGCTTTATCAGCTTACTGATATACATTGCAGTTGTTTCCCCCTCCAAACTGGAATTCGTGGCAATAATTACTTCATCTACATCCTGCTGGAGACGCTGCATTAATTCTTTTAATTTAATGTCTCCCGGGCCAATTCCCTGCATGGGAGAAATCGCTCCATGAAGAACATGATATACACCTTCATATTTTCCCGTCTTTTCGTAGGCTGCCAAATCCCTGGTATCCTCTACCACCATAATAACCTTTTTATTTCTCTTAGGGTTGGAACAGATGGGACAAAGCTCTGCATCTGTCAGGGTAAAACAGGACTTGCAATATCTTACATTCTGCTTAGCCTCTACTATGGACTGAGACAGTTGATTGACCTGCTCCTGAGGCATATTTAATATATGAAATGCCAGACGCTGTGCCGTCTTGGAACCGATTCCCGGAAGCCCGGACAATTCTGCTATCAGACGATTAATCTGATTACTGTAATATTCCATTTTTCACCTCGTCTAGAATGGGAAACCTGCGCCACCCATTCCGCCGGTAATCTTGGACATGGAAGCCTGGGATGTTTCTTCCATCTGTCTTAATGCTTCATTTGTAGCCGCCATAATAAGATCCTCTAACATCTCAATATCATCCGGATCAACAACCTCTTCTGCAAGCTTCACCTTGGTCACTTCCTTCTTCCCGGACACTGTTACCTCTACGGCTCCACCACCAGCGGTTGCTGTAATCTCTTTCTCTTCTAACTCCTTGGTTGCCTCTTCCATCTGACGCTGCATCTTCTGTGCCTGCTTCATTAAGTTATTCATGTTACCAGGCATTCCACCGCCACCTGGAAATCCTCCACGTTTTGCCATTTTAAAAATCCTCCTGCTTTCTTATATTTAAAAGTCTTCTGTTTCTATTTCAATTCCTGCCGTACTTGCAAAATAATCCACTGCATTGGTATACATCTGATCATTTCTGGCTCCGGAATCATTTCCCTTAATAACCAGTGGTACATGACAGCCCACATGTTCATCAATCATGCGGTTCACCTCTTCGAAGGTCTCCGGACGATTCATCTTGCCCATGGATATAAGCTGTTCCTTATCTGTAGCATCAAACACCAGCATCAGTTCCTGCCGGTCGCTTACTGTGACTAACGCTTTACTTAGCATAGCTCGCATCATTCCCCCAGCTTCTGCAAGAATATTCTTCCATTGCTGGCACGCTTTCTGCACCTCTTCCGGCGTTGCTGCTGGAAGGGATTTCTTCTCTACCGGGGCTGCTGCCACAGGATGAGACGCTCCGGTCTGTGCTGCTCCCGGGACTACTGCCACCGGAACACCTGCCTCTAGTGTCTTCTCTATAACGCTCAGGCGGTCAATAATAGAATCATAATCTTCTTCCATCTGAGGCCGGCACAGCTTAATCATAGCAATCTCTAACAGTACCCGCTTCTGAGATGAATATTTCATCTGATTGGACAACTCTGAAAGGATTCGGATATACCGCATCAGCACTTCGTCCTCCATCATCTGTGCCTCTTCTTTTAACAAGGCCAGATTCTCTGCGGACAGCTCCAGTACATCCTCCATATCATCAGCACTTTTCACCAACAATAGATTTCTCAGATACCAGGTAAAATCAATGACAAATTGTCCCAACTCTCGTCCTTCTACAACAATTTCCTCGATTAATCCTATCACCTGGGTAATTTCCTGGGCCATAATATGGCGAAGCAGACGACTAAACACTTCTGTGTCAACTGCACCTAATACCTTTAATACATTCTCATAGGTCAGTGTCTGTCCCAGGTAAAAGGCAATGCACTGATCCAATAAGCTTAGGGCATCTCGCATAGAACCATCTGCTGCCTTGGCCACATAGCGAATGGCCCGCTCCTCCACATCCACCTGTTCTATTTCCATCAGCTCCGACAGGCGATTGGCAATCGTATCAATAGAAATACGGCGGAAATCATATCGCTGGCATCGGGATAGAATGGTAATTGGTATCTTGTGAACCTCGGTAGTCGCCAGGATAAATATCACATATTCTGGCGGCTCCTCTAGGGTCTTAAGCAAAGCATTAAAGGCTCCAATAGAAAGCATATGTACCTCATCAATGATGTACACCTTGTATCTCCCTTCGGTTGGTGCATAGGTTACTTCCTCAATAATATCTCGAATATTATTCACGCCATTGTTACTGGCTGCATCAATTTCAATAACATTCATGGAATTGCCTGCTGCAATTGCCTGACAGGTAGCACATTCATTACATGGACTTCCATCCACCGGATGTTCGCAGTTCACTGCCTTGGCAAAAATCTTGGCAATGGTAGTCTTTCCTGTTCCCCTGGTTCCGGTAAATAGATAGGCATGTCCGATTCGATCCGTCTTTATTTGATTTTTTAATGTTGTTACAATGTGGTCCTGTCCCTTAACATCCTCAAACTCCTGCGGACGGAACTTTCGGTACAATGCCGTATATGACATATTCGGTACTCCTTTATTTAATCTCCAAAGCTAATTCCAATTCGTTTTGCCTCTTGCACCATCTGGCAATCTGGCTCTACCATCTTAAGCTTTCCTGCCACATCCTGCAATGGAACTCTTGTGGTTTCTCCACCTACCATAGCAATCATATAGCCATAATCCTTCTCTAAAATGGCCTGTGCCGCTGCCGATCCTAATCTGGTACATAATACTCTGTCATAGGCGCATGGGCTGCCACCACGCTGGGTATGTCCCGGAACCGTAACTCTTGCCTCAGAACCAGTGCGTTCTGTAATAGCCTTTGCCAGCTCATAGGATACTGATGGATGTCCACTGTCTTCCTTTTTCTTCTTTAGTTCCTTCTTGCTCAGTGCTGCATCCTCCTTGGATATAGCACCTTCTGCTACAGCAAGTATGGTAAATCCCTTGCCGTCCTCTCTGCGTTTCTCAATGGCAGACACTACCTTATCAATATCATATGGTATCTCCGGAAGGAGGATAATATCCGCACCGGAAGCTACCCCTGCATACAGGGTAAGCCATCCAACCTTATGCCCCATAACTTCCACAATAAATACCCGGTTGTGAGATGCTGCTGTAGTATGAATACAATCGATGGCATTGCTTGCCACATTAATCGCACTTTGAAATCCAAAGGTTACATCTGTTCCATAAATATCGTTATCGATGGTCTTAGGAAGATGAATTACATTTAAGCCCTCTTCCCGAAGAAGATTTGCCGTCTTTTGTGTTCCATTTCCACCTAAAATAACCAGACAATCCAGTTTTAATTTCTTATAAGTAGCCTTCATGGCTTCTACCTTATCCAGACCATTTTCATCCGGTGTGCGCATCAGCTTAAATGGCTGACGTGAAGAACCTAGGATGGTGCCACCTCTAGTAAGAATTCCTGAAAAATCCTCACTGGTCAAAAGACGATAATTGCCATAAATCAGTCCCTTATAGCCATCTAAGAAACCATATACCTGCAGCTCCTTCACATTCTCACTTAACCCTTTGACAACGCCTCTCATGGCTGCGTTCAATGCTTGGCAATCGCCACCACTTGTTAACATACCAATTTTCATCATCTGTCACTTCCTTCGTTTTTTGAAATGTTTGCTTGTGATATTGCTTATTTTTCTTACTTACCTATTATAGTATAACTGCTTACTTCACTGCAATCCAAAACAGAAATTAATCCTGACAAGCCAGAACCTGTACCACATATTCATACATTCTTCTGGTAGATGATATACTAAGTCGTTCTGATGGGGTGTGGATATCTAACATATCCGGTCCCATGGAAATGCAATCTAAGCCTTCAATCTTACCAGAAAGAATTCCACATTCCACTCCCGCATGGATTGCCTCCATAATCGGCTCATGTCCAAACATTTTCTGAAATACATCCATCATATCCTGGCGAAGCTTAGATTCTCTCTTATACTCCCAGGCTGGGTACATTCCATTTAATACAACCTGACCGCCCTGCTGCTTTGCCACAAATTCCATCTGTCCTAGTAATGCCTGCTTTGCTGTTCCCACAGAGCTTCTTACCGCATATCTAAGATGCAATGCCTCCTGATCCAAATTGCAAATACCCAGATTCAAGGAAGTCTCAACCAGTCCTTCAATATCCATACTCATTCTGATAATTCCATTGGGAAGGGACAGCATCATTGCAAGACAGGCTCTGGTACTATCTAGGGATAAGGCACTGTTGGTGGTGCTTCCCTCAGAGGTAACTGTAATGTTAATTCCTCCATCTGCAGAAGCATATTCCTTACGAATATCTGTGCCCGTCTTTGTTACCGCAGCCGCTAACAGCTCCAATGCCTGGTCCAGGTTCTCGGCTACGCTTGCCGCCTGGGAATCTGTTACCAGAATTTCTGCCTTGGCATCTCTTGGAATGGCATTATCCTTGCTTCCTCCCGTAAGACGGATTAAGGAAAATGGCACAACTTCCATAGCCTCTCTTAAAACTCTTGCCATAAGCATATTAGAATTCGCTCTTCCCTTATCAATCTCTGTTCCGGAATGGCCACCTGTAAGACCAGTGATATCAACGGTGAGCTTAGTGCCACTTATCGTCTGTCTTTCTACCGGAAGATTGACCTGGGCACTGCATCCGCCTGCACAGCTTACCAGCATATGACCCTCATCCTCGGAATCCATATTCAGAAGCTTTCTGCCCTGAAGCATGGACACGTCAATTCCTGCGGCACCTTCCATTCCCACTTCCTCTGATACGGTACACACAAATTCCAGACGAGGATGTTTTAAGGAATCATCATCTAAGATAGCCAGTGCATAAGCAACGGCAATACCATCATCCCCTCCTAATGTAGTTCCCTGGGCAGAAATGTAATCTCCTTCTACTACCAGATCCAACCCCTCTGTATCCATATCCTTCTTACAGCCTGCTTCCTTCTCACATACCATATCCATATGTCCCTGGAGGATAATAGCTGGTACATTCTCGTAGCCGGCACTGGCTTCCTTAATAATAATCACATTATACAGAGAATCCTGATAATACGTCAGGTGATGTTCTTTGGCAAACTGTACCAGATAGTCACTGATTTGCTTCTCCTTATAAGATGGGTGAGGGATGTTACAAATCTCCTCAAAATAATGAAATACGTTTTTTGGCTCTAAATTTTCTAACACAGCCATGATAACTCCTTCTTTCTATATTTTATTCACATATACTACATAATGATTATTATGGAGAATCTTGATAAACTGGCTAAGACGCTCATACAATGGCTCTGCCTTCTCTCCAAAATGTTCTGACACCTTTTCCCCAATCTGATAAATACTTTGCTCACCATCCATGGTGCGCCAGATAAAGCTGCCAAATTCATCCAGCTCTATAAAGCTGTACTTGGGTTTCTTAAAGAATACCTGTGCCAGCTTATTGATTACGCCCTTATTATGAACCTTTACTTCTACATTTCCCTGTTCGTTCTCTTTCCATTCATATAACACATTTCTTTTTGGAATATAATCCAGATAATTTTCCGCTGGTTTCTTCGCCATAATCATTTCCCTTTCGCCGCCAGATAACCTGTCATCTTAGCATAAAAATCTGCCGATGAAATTTCACCGACAGATTTATTATACTACATTTAATTGCTATTTTGTTTATTTTGCTTTGTTTTTCTTATTGATAAATCCTACCAGGATTGCTCCAAGAACTGCAAAAAAAATCAGTCCGCCAAGATTACCAAGGCTAAACTTCTCAGAGATGTTAATCAAATCTCC
>CAZYYO010000057.1:0-14765 GCA_964650965.1 uncultured Lachnospiraceae bacterium
GAATCAAAACTCAGTTGAAGTCAGAGGGGTTGCATCTCGATTTACAATTGAGGCACTTATTATTTATTTATTATTTATAACTTTTAGAAAGGAGTTAATTATGGCCAATTCGTCTACCACTAATATCAGTATTCGTATGGATGCTGAATTAAAAAAACAAGCCGATGTTTTTTTTAATGAACTTGGGATGAATCTTTCCACAGCCTTCAACATCTTTGTTCGTCAGTCTCTGCGGGAAGGACGTATTCCATTTTCTATTACTCTGGAGCAGCCAAATGCTGCCACATTATCTGCCATGCAAGAGACACAGGATATTCTTGATGGTAAGATCTCACCCAAGCAATTTACCTCTGCCCAAGAACTATTCAACGAACTGGATTCTGAACCTGACGAGGAGGATACTGTATGATGAATTTAAGACGAGGGAGGAGAAAATTGCTCATACTGGATCTCCTATCATAGAAGTTCTTTGGTCTTACAAGCCAGATAAAGCGGCATATTAGTAATGTTTCCATCCTTTCGATATCCTCGATTCGAAAAGCGAAGTGCATGTTTTGGATGATATTTCATAATGTATTTCTTAAAAGATGGAGCCGATTTATCCATTCCTCCCTTCACCTCAACCGGAACTATTTCTATCCCATATTGGAGTGCAAAATCTATTTCATCGTTTTTACCAGAGAAATATCGAGGTTCCACTTCGAACTGTCCTTGTAACTGCTGCAATACATAATTTTCTGTCAGTGGACCCTTAAATTGATAGTCTGTCTTTAAAAGAATAGCACTATTATCAATACCCGCCATGTATTTTAAAAGCCCAGTGTCAAATACAAAAAGCTTGAATTGATCCAGCCGATCATATGCAGAGAGGGGATGTTCCATCTTGCTTACATTGTAGATACGATTTAACATACCTGCAGAAACAAGCCATTCAATCGCCTCCTCAAAATCTCTTGCCCTTCCTCCTTCTCGAACAGCTCCATACATAAACTTTTCATTGGGTTTCGCAAGCTGTGTCACAATACTGCGAAAAACCATAAGAATACGTCCGCTATTCACCTTTCCATGGTGTTTCGAAAAATCATTTTCGTATACTTCTATTAATTCTCTCTGAATCTGAGCAATTTTCTCCGGATCTTTGTATTTGTTCCACGAAGCTACACATTCTGGCATTCCTCCAATGATAAGATACGTACGATACGTTTCCAGCAAACGATTGTGAAATATCTCCTCGATTGCCTGGTTAGGACGAATCTTCTGATAATAATCATATAGCCCTGGTTCTATTGCTTCGAGGAATTCATCATATGTCAGTGGATAAATATTTAACAGATTCACCATGCCTACCGGATAGGACTTGGGAGTTGCAAGAAGTGTACCTAATAAACTACCAGCTGCAATCACATGATAATCATTCGCCTTTTCTTTAAAATATTTCAATGTGTTAAGTGCTTCCGGACACTCTTGTATTTCGTCAAATATAATCAGCGTTTCCCCTGGTATGATTTTCTCTTCTGCTATCATGGACAGCAATTCAATGATGCGATGTGGATTCTTATTGGTAACAAAGATGGATTTCAATTCCTCTGTCTCATCAAAGTTAAAATATACATAATTGTTATAATAATGCTCTCCAAACTCCCTCATAAGCCACGTTTTTCCAACCTGACGAGCACCTTTCAGTACCATTGGCTTACGTTCTTCGCTGTGTTTCCATTTCACTAAATCCTGCATTGCATTTCTTATCAAGTAATTCACCGCCCTTTCTATCATAAATTGAAGTTAACACATTTTTCTATGTATTACAATGGGTATGAAACACTTTTTTCTAAGAATTTTCTACAAAAAATCCACATTTTTCTATTTTTATTCCAAAAATCACCCACCGGTTTCCATATTTGAACCCCAGGTGAGTGACCTTATCATATACCTTTATTCTATATTTGCTGCGGATTCCTCAAATGCCTTCTGAATGGTCTTCTGAAGAACCTCCGGTTCAATGGGCTTGGAAATATGTCCATTCATCCCTGCATTCATGGATGCTGCAATGTCTTCTGCAAAGGCATTGGCGGTCATGGCATAAATTGGCGTGGTCTTGGCATCTGGTCGCTCTAATGCCCGAATTTGTCTGGTGGCTTCATAGCCATCCATGTTAGGCATATTTATATCCATCAATACAATATCGAATTCATTTTCTCGTGCATTCTTAAATAATTCAACTGCAATATCGCCATCCTCTGCACAGGTACATTCGATTCCCATCATGCCTAAGAGCTCCACTGCAACTACCATATTCAACTCTACATCATCTACCACCAGTGCCTTCTTACCAAGGAACATCTGATCATTGATATTCGTCTCCTGCAATTCTTCCTGAATTACATCCTTCGTCAACTGGCTTAGCACATTAAACACCGTTGACTGAAACAGAGGCTTGGGAATAAAGTAATCTGCCCCTGCTTTTTTTCCTTCTTCTTCTATTTCTTCACGGTCATAGGCCGACACAATAATAACAAGGGTCTCATCTCCAAAGATATCTCTGATCTGCTGTGTCAGCTCGATGCCATTCATCTGTGGCATCTTCCAATCTACAATACATACGTTGTAGGGCTCGCCTTCCTCTTCTGCCTCTCCAAGAGAATTAAGTGCTGCCTCCCCGGTTGTTACATAATCATATCGCACTCCTATATTTCCCAGTAAGAGACCTGCATATTCACAGGAAGCCGCATCATCATCTACAACCAATGCTCGCAGATTGTCAAACACATTCTTCCTGATTGGAATCCTAGAGGATACAGCATCAAATGGAATGTCTACGGTAAATGTCGTTCCTTCATTTACCTTGCTGTCTACAGAGATATGTCCGTCCATCATTTCAATCAGGTTCTTGGTGATGGCCAGACCCAGGCCACTTCCCCCATGCTTGCGTGCGGTTGTTTCGCTCTCCTGCTCAAAGGGATTAAATAAACGTGCCTTCAAATCATCGCTAATGCCACAGCCGGTATCCGCGATAATAAATCTCATATAGACATGGCCATTGGAGCTGGACATCTGAATAATCTGTACATCCACCTGTCCTGCGGATGGTGTAAACTTCACTGCATTAGACAGAAGATTCATTAAAATTTGCTTTACTCTTAAGACATCTCCCACTAAGACCTCTTCCGTCACGCCCTTCATTCTCATTTCAAAATGAATGCCTTTTTCCCGGCATTGGATATAAAACAGCTCTGTAACTGTGGTTACCAGCTCATTAAAATCAAACTCCTCATGAGCAATCTTAAGCTTATGACTTTCGATTGCTGACATATCTAAGATATCGTTGATAATTCCCAGAAGCAATTTAGAGGAATTGTCTATCTTCTCAAGGGAATCTTTTGTTTTCTCTTCCTCTGCGGTGTGATTCATGGCAATATTGGTCAATCCAATAATAGCGTTCATTGGTGTTCTTATCTCATGGCTCATATGCGCCAGGAATTCACTTTTCGCCTGATTGGCTTTATTGGCTTGAAGTACGGCGTTGGACAACTGTTCATTTGTCATTTCTAATTTATCATTGGTAGTTCTTATAATACGAAGCTGACGGTCTCTAATATGTATAAAGGAAATCCCTATTAAAATAATTGCAAGCAGTAGGATTGCAATAACTGCAAATGGATACCGGAATTTATAACATATTTCTCCAATGCTATATTGATATGGGTCTGACACCGTATATTTGATAATGCTTTGCTGAACATCTTCTTCACTAATCTGTCGAATGGATTTATTTAAAATAGACATCAGTGTTGTTGTATCAATATCCGGTTGAATTTCCAGCCAGATTAAACAAAGCTTCTCATAATAGCCGGAATTAGGTACCGTCTCTAATTCTTCAAATTCTGGCTTGTTCAGCTGATAATCCACAATATACTGGTTCGCCAGTGCACAGTCTGCCTTTCCATTCTTTACTGCTGCAAATGTATCTTCTACAGAATCGTAGTATTCATACTGGTAGCCCGGAAACATCTCTTTCATCATATTTTTAAAGTTATCCGAGCATTGGGGAATGGCCATAATCTGTCCATCGCCTTGTGGGACAACGCCTTTTCTGCTAACTAATACCGCCTGATTTTGTATATAGCTGGTACTAAGATCTGTCGCATATTTTGTCTGATTGTAATCGTTATTGCGCACACCAGATAGGAGGTCAAGTTTGGCCTCCTGAAAATCTGTGATAGAATTCTTATCACGTTCCACTAATACATATTCAAATTTCAATCCGCTTTTTTCGCTGATTTTATCTAAGATATCCGTCGTTATTCCTTTTATTTCTCCTGTACGGTTATCCACGTAGGATAGGGGTCTATCATCATCTGCAACGCCAATGCGAAGGGTCGGAAGCTGGGAAATATAGTCCAGCTCTGCCTTGGAAAATGGTTCACTATGATATATCGGAAAATACTTTTCTGTGAGACTTTCCTGGAATTCAGGTGCTTCTATCTCAATTTCATCTAATGCATTGTTTAACTCTTCGCCAAACGCACTGTCAGCTTGTCGGTAGATATAGTAAAAAGGCGCATTTCCAGCTTTCCCAATTAATTTCATATTGCTGTCTGCTCGCATAATATTATGAATAACTGCGTCGATTTTTCCATCTTCTAATGCATCAAAAAGCTGCTGACTATTGTCATAAAGCGTTACATTGAGCTTGAAATTATGATTTTCGGCATAGGTTTCCATCAGACTAACGTAGAATGTATTTCTTTCTGCTCCAAATTTCAAACTGGAGAAATGTTCAAAATCCTCATAAATTAAATCGTCCCGATTGTTTAATGCCAGAATTGCTCCATAATCCTTACCAATTTGATTACTGAATCCATATGTCAGGGCTCTCTCCGGTGTCATCTGGGCTGGTGCAAGAAGGTCTATCTTCCCACGATCCAGCATATCCATCGCCTGTGCCCAGTTATCTGCCTTAACATACTGGTACTTCCATCCCGTAATTGTGCTGATTTTATTTAAATAATCCACGTCATATCCAACACAGTTTCCATCTGCATCGAAAGAGTGAAAACCATCTAATTCATAGACTCCCATCTTAATGATTCTCGACTCTGCCGCCACGGTATTCGTCGGACACATTGCTATGAAAAACAACATGCTCACCAAAAATACGCACATTATCTTTTTCATTTGTAATCTCATATAAAGTCCTTTCCTGTTTCCAGTTGTAAATGATAAAATGCACTGCCCATAAAATGAGCAGTGCATGAACCTTCTGAGTATGCAGCTGACTGCCATTTTACAGGCTCTTGAGCTTTGCGTCACTGGTTTTCACCAGCTTTGCCAACTATTTATTTTATGGTTTCAGTATAGCGATTTGAGCTTGATAATTCAAGCCTCTTTTTACTGCAGCCATTCTACGGATGAGAAAAATCTTCTGGTTAATATTTTGGTTGCTCCCATTAATTGAAGATTCAACAAGGGTCTTGGATCAAATTTCACCTGAAATGCCTTTGGTTCAATTTCAAAAGGGAACTTCTCTAGCTCTGCCATTAAACAGGCTTCAAAATAAGCACCTGCCTTGGCATAGCTTCCCTGAAAAATAATAGTGTCAGGGTCAAAATGAAACATAATATTTCCAAGCGCTGCACTGAAAATTCTAGCTGTATCCTTTACAATATCACAGGCCAGTGCATCCTTATCCTCGGCAGCCTGAAAAATCTTCTTCAACGGAATGTCCCCTGCATACTTATGTAGGGTGCTTTGTTGAAATGCCTGCTGATTCTGGCGAATTCTTTTATTTAAATATTCCTCACTTACCAAATATGCAAAGCTTCCATAATTGGCATCCTGGTTCTGTTGTGCCTGACTGTAATCTAATATCATCGGTCCTATTTCACCAATTAATGTATGGCGACCATACAGAACCTTTCCCTTCTCAATATAGCTGGCAGACAACCCCAAATCAGAATAAATGGAAACCACACTTTGATTCTCATATTCTGCGTGATCTAAGACTGCTGCACATGCAGCCATTCGTGCAACATTTTCAATCTCAATCACTGCCTGAGGGAACTTCTGTTGAATCATATCCCGTAACGGAACATCCCTGCCCCAGGATGGTGCTAGTGCAGAATATCGAAATACTCCAGTGTTGTGGTCAATAATACCTCCGATAACAAGGCATACACCATACAGTTTATGGGGTCCATCCTCCACCTTCTTCAACAATTCATCACTTTTCGTATCAATAATCTGCAGCACCTCCTCCAACGGTCGATTTGGTGACACCTGCTCACTGACCTTTGCAACCAGGCGGCAAGTCAGGTCATATAGGCAAAACATCATGGTCTCGCCACTATGACCGATACACAGAAGATACCGTTCCATACAAAAATGGAATAATTCCGGCTTCTTCCCTCCAATTTCCGTGGATTCACCCTTGCCTGCTGATGCTAATAGTCCTTTATTGGTAAAGTGGGTAATTGCTTTCATAACCGTCTGTCTGCTAATTCCTGTTTCCAATGCGATATCGTTTGCAGACAGCACTTCTCCACTTCGAAAGGATTTTAATATTGCTGTATAATTGCGCCTTTTTAAATCAGAAGGAAGTGCCGCCTTTTGACCACTGGATTGTTTCATCTTATGTCCTCCTCAAAGAGATTTCATACTATTCTATGTCCCGATTCTGGGGAGTTACGTAATACTATTTCGTAACATTTTAATAGTATGCTTCTCCTATGATGTTGTCAAGCATCTCTAGAAGTTCAATGCGGCATTTTCTGTTGTATCTCCCTGAGGTAAAGCCTCTGTATATTTAATAAGGGAAATCCCCCGCTTTCGGCACATGGTTTCTAGCATTCTGCTGTTTAGAACTCTCTGCTCCGCATCACGACTTCTGGCTACGGAATCCCCGGTTAACGCCATATTATAAAATAATTTCGTCTCCTGGGAATACTCTGCCGGATGCAATATATTAATATACTGCTTCTGATCCTCAAAGCTGTCATACCACTTCTCATATGCCATAATATTATCCTGCATCTGGCTGCTGTCTTCTAATACCGGCTGGTGTTCTTTGGCAAATGTATAATACCACCTTTGATCTACCAGTCCTTTTTCATCTGCAAAGTCCGACAGAGCTTCCATCATTCCATGGACTGCCACCTCCGGAAGCATATGAGTATCCATATACTCAACCGTTAGCCCCAATCTGGTTAAATAATCCAGCTGTGCACTTATTTCCCTGATTACCTCCGACACCTGGGGCATCTTCTGCTGAAAGAACATGGGGTGCATGGTAAACACCCCTCCTTCATCTACCAGACTTGGTATTTCCTTTGCATTTAAAATGCTGTGATACTTCACCTGTTCCCACTCGCTGTTGATGGTAGCGTGCAGTCCAATACAAAAGTTTTGTTTCTTTCGAAATGCCTCTAATTCCATGGCATCCGCTTCGATACAGGGAGCAACTGCCATGCAGGAAACATTTCTCACGTAATTTCCTGTTTTTAGTGCTTTCAAAATTGCCTGATTTGCGGCTCTGGCACTGCCGAAATCATCTGTTCTTGTAATTAATGTTTTACTCATTGACTCTCTCTTCCTGTCTGGTAGCAAGCTCTTTCATGATTTGTGGATAATGCTTATCCAGGTCATAGATACATGCAATAATTAACTCAATCACGGTAAATATCAAAGGAATAAATAAGAACAATCCTGAGATACTTCCTATCGCTTTGGCTGACTGGACCATGGCTGTTCCATTAAAGCCTGCCACTGCCATGATTCCACCTAATAAGGCTGTTACCAAGCCCTGACCCAGCTTCTGTCCTGCACCATTTGCTCCCATTAATGCTGCCTGGCTTCTGATGCCGGTCTTCCAGTGACCATATTCAATGGAATCTCCTAACATAGGAAGATACATGGTTGCTGCACAGCTTTGTCCAACACTCTTCATTACTGTTGCAATAATTAACACCGGCAGGGAGCTGGGAACAAAAATAATTAAAATACAGCCTGCCAGCTGAACTAGAATTCCACCAATCATAATGGTTCTTTTCTGGAAATGATGCACCAACGGCAGTAGAATAAATCCCATGAAAACCAACGGAACGGTATATGCCATATTTAACCCACTAGCCAGATTTACATCTCCCAAAATATACTGGGCATAGTATGTATGCATTTGCAGACTGGCAACATAGACACCTGCCCCTACAATAACGATACCTAAGATTTCAAACCAGTATTTGTTCTGGAGAATACTCTTAAGAACAGTAATAAATGGTACCTTATTGGATTCCTTGGTGAGTTCGTCCGGATTTACTCGTTCCTTACATAAGGTTCCTGTCATAAACAGCAGGAATGCCCCTAGAACTGCATAAATCACAGATGCGATAATCCATGCTCTTTGACCATCTCCAAACTGCTGCACCATTTTCAAGGTAACACCTGACACAGCCACTGTCATGAGACTTTGTCCGATACTGCTCCACACAAAGACACCACTTCTCTCTACAGAATCTCTTGTCATATAGGTTGGCAGACTTGTTAATGCCAGCAGCATAATGGTGTAAATAATAGTCTGGGACACGTTATAGCTGATAAATACATAGATTAATTTTCCAATGTTGCTAATATCCGGTACGGTAAATAATCCAATTACTCCAATAACGGAGAAAAAGGAAATACGAAGTACCCAGGGGCGACATACCCCCTTCTTCGTTCTGGTCTTATCAATCATATTTCCAAAGATAAGATCTGAAATTCCGTCCAATGCCTTGGAAACTAAGATAATCATTCCCACGGCACCGGGATTCAATCCCACTACATTGGTATAAAAATAGGTCAGGAATGCGGAAATCAATGCAAACAGTGGCACTCCTCCCATTCCCCCAAGTAACATACCTATTTTTTCACTCATTCCTATTTTCTGTGATAAATTTTGATTCGTATTCATAAAGCCCTCCTTTATTTTCTGTGTTATACCCTTCGTGTGGTATCAAAAATAATATTTCCCATTTTTCCGTCTTTTCTAAACTGATCTTCACCTGCAGGATATACAAATTTGGCATTTTCATTTCCCATATTTGCAAAATCGAAGAGGAAGTGCTGTCCCTCATCCTCACCGGCCAACGCCTGGTCACAGCATTCAATCAGCTCATCTAAAATTGTAACCGGAACTTCCGGCATAACATGGCTGATAAACCAATGCTTGATGCAGCCCCCATACTGTGCTTTCAGCCGCACCAATGTCTCCCGGTACTCTGCAACAGAAGTACTTTCCGAAAAAAATAGAAATGTACTGGGATTGCCACCATCCCCTGCAAACAGCGTTCCTGTATGGGGATCATAGATTCCCATAGAGCCTCTGGTATGTCCCGAGATGGGAACCACCTCCAGCAGTCTATCCCCTAAATCAAACTGCATTCCCTCAGTAAGTGGTTTGTATTTAATGGACTTTGGCGGGGTAATATCCTCCTGACTCCATTCCACTTGTCTAAGCCCCATTTGTGCTGCCATTTCCTTAGCTCTTGTGCCATATGCCAACCGCAAGGCAACGGTAGTTGACTGCTCTGCAAGCTCCCGGTCTGCATCCGCCAGATAAACCTCTTCAAAATCGTAATTCCCACCTGCATGGTCTACATGACCGTGTGTTACAACTACATACAGTGGCAGGCTGGTAAGGGTTCTGACAAAGGTGTGTAAATTACCAATTCCGGCTCCTGTATCTATTAACAGCGCATGCTTTGTTCCCTGGATTAAATATTGAAACTCCCCACAGATATCTTCTATGCAGGTTATATTTGCTCCCATATCTCTGGTGGTAAAGAAGCTTTGTTCTCCCATGTTTTCCTCCTTTGGTTATGAAATGTTATTTTGTAACTTGGCAAAAAAATTATATGTACTTAACTCATTAGAATACACAACGGATGCTCTCTGGTATTCCACTCTATGCAAGACACCATATTCCTTAAATGGATTATCAATGGCCTGGTTATCTGTTGGGAATCCAAATCCTGCGGTGGTTTCCATTGGCCGTATCTCACCTGCAATCATCTGGCGGTCCAGTTCTATGTAATCCTGCAGATAGGGTTCCGGTAGCAGTGGAGCTCCGTTGTGGGCTGGCCAAATCCAATCATATTCCTTCTTTCTTGCAAGCAGCTTCTTCATATTATTCTGATGCTGTCTTGCCATTTCCACTAAGGTGATTGCCTCATTTCTCACAAACCAGATGACCTGCCCGCTTTCAATTTCATCTCCGGTAAATAGACTTCTGGTTTTCTCATCCAGCAGTGCAACACTCCCTTCGCTATGGGCCGGAATGCCAAGAACCTCTATCCTTCGATTGCCCAGCTCCAAAACATCACCATCTGAGATATACGTGATTTCATAATCGGGATACTCCTTGGCATAAAACCATTCTTCATGCATTGGAGAAAATGGCTCCCTGGCATGTACTGCTGCCTCTTTGGTCATAAATGCTCTCGGCCAGCAGGAATTACCTCCTGTGTGGTCAAAGTGTCCGTGGGTATTAACCACCATTACCGGCTTCCTGGTAATGCTTTCCACCACATGTCGCAGATTACCTTCTCCGCACCCAGTGTCAATAAGCATCGCCTTCTCACTGCCAAGAAGCAGATACATAAAATTCTGCCAACGATTGGTGATAATCCACGTATCCTCAGCAATCTGCCACTTGCCGTACAAGGCTCCCATTTCATCATAATTGCTTGTCATAGTTCCCCCTTTTCTAGTTATAATATGTTGTTTCGTAACTAGATATTACATCTATGATTCTGTAGTGTCAATCCTTATTCCATGCTCTTTTTATTTTTCGTTTATATTTCACTAAATTGAGGCTGCATTTTCATCTATATTTTCCCAAAGATTTTCTATGAAACAAAAAAAGACTTCCGAAGAAGCCCTTTTTCTACTTACCTTGCATTGCGATAAGAAATGGTAATATGACTTGGTGCAAAAATGATCGCGGACACAATCAGCAATATGGACCTGCTCATGATGCCACTGAATAAAAAGATAATTGAGGGAATGACAGACAGCGCCAATGCCCGGAATACACTGCTATGATGATGATTCCCCATAGGTTAATCCAGTCCATGTAGTTGCCTCCTGCGATTTGCTGTGCTGTACATAGTTTTTTTAAATTTTATTCACTATAATATAATTGGTTGGGGCTTTTGGGCTTATTGGGGATGCTCATTTTGATTTGACCTGCTTCAACTAGTGGCATAATATGCTTGTGAATTGCATATGTTACTGATGTCAAACCTAAATGGTCACATATTTCCTTTCTTGTTCGAGGCGTTTTACAATATAAAATCAAATCGTTATCATCATCTATTTGAATTACTTCCTGCTTTGATTTCTTATAAAACTTAACAATAAAGCTTCCCCTTTCATCCAAAAATTCTGGCGTCATCAAATTGTATTTCTTCAGTTCCTTTCTAATGGTTGGAATGCCTGAATATCTATTTTCTGTGATACCAAGTATTTCTAATTCAGATGCCAGTACTGGATTTCTCGTATCTGGTTGCACCTTTCCTAATTGGTCCACACGAATTCTACCATATAAACCACCGGGATTATGAATTTCTATTCTATTATCAAACATTAAAATCTGTATTGGCATGCCCTCTGTATGAATACTATAATCACGATGTACGAGTGCATTTATTACAGCCTCTCTAATAGCAGTGATTGGGTAATCCGTACGATCGTCTCTCTTTCCAGTTTCTGAATTGATAATTGTTTTGGTACGCATATTCTTTTTTACAAATCTAATCGCACCATCCAACATATCCGCTATATTTCCTTCAATACGCTGATTGTCCAAAAATCGTTCACCATTTTCGCCAATGTCACCCATTTCATTTCCTGGAACAACAACTGCAATGATGCAAAGCTGTGGGTAATACGCTTGTGGATATGGACTAAACACCATAACAGCACTCAATGTAACCTCTTCATTTCTTTTTATACTCATAAGATTATAAATAGCATCTGTCTTCATATTTGAAAAATTTGGTTTTCCATCTTTCAATGTTTCAATATACTTGTCTAGTAGTTGCTGATTCAAAGACTCTAATGAAGCTCTTTCCACACCTCTTATATCATCTTGATATTTCTTACGATACGCTTCATAACTATACACCTCATATTCTGTCATTGGTTCATCACTATCGCCAACTCTGGTAAACGCACCCTTTACTCGACCTCGGCCTTGATAGAAGCATGGTCTCTCAGTCAAATCAACACCTGGAATCTCCGCTGACACAAAATATTTTCCATTTTTATCTACTACTGTTAGCAGTGGACGTACTTTGGGCTCCATTTGCAAACACTGTTCATTAATCTTCTTTTGTATATCCTGTGGATCATATACTCCAACCTCTTCATAATCATTCTCTTCATCTATTCCAAAATAAATCACTCCACCTTCATCCTGGTTAGAAAAGCTAGATAATGTATCATAAAGTCTTGTAGGACATCCCTTTGCTGCACTTTTTAATTCAACAACCTGAGATTCACATTTCATTTTTTGGATTTCATTTAATTTTTCATATAGTTCTTCACTTGTCATTTTAATTCCTCCAAATCTATTTAACATTCTACCACTATCTAAATATTTATTCAAGGAACTAAAATTTGTGTTGCAGGAACTAAAATTTATCAATTATTTTTTTAGTTGTTACTTCATTTTCTTTTAGGAACTGAAATTTATTTCACTTGGCAAAATAATCCATTTTATTTAATACTGTTGCCATCATAGACAAGGTTAACACTTCAAACTTCTAATGGGGATATCGTAATCTTTATATTATAGCTAAAAAGTAAGATTAGAGGATAGCATAAGAAAGATGAAAGGATTGTATGAATTTTGTTCCATGATATAATTCCTATATGATTCATTATATAGATACCGCAATGGAATTGGGAGGATGACACGTTGAAAAGTAGAACCAAGAATTTATTGACTACGGAGCAAATTACATATTTAATGAAGGTTAATTTTGGAGATGATTGTAAGGTTGGTAAGATTACAGAACTAGAAGGAGGAATGTTCAATTCTGCATATCTTATTGAACGACCCATGGAACAGGATAAGATTGTTTTAAAAGTTTCCATCAAACCTGAAACCAAAACTCTGACCTATGAAAAGGATCTTATGCCCACAGAAGTAGCCGTGTTTAAAATGATTGGTGAAAATACAAAGATTCCCACTCCTAAAATTTTAGCCTCTGATTTTAGTAAAAAGCATATTCCCAGTAATTATTTCTTTATGACTGCCTTAGATGGTGTGGCCATGACCAAAGTTCAAAAGAAGATTACAAAGGAAAATTTGTTAGATATAAAAAAGAAACTTGCCGGTTATCTGGCTGAGCTTCATCAAATACACGGTTCGTACTTTGGATATTTTACACAACAGGAGGCGTGTCAGTATAAGACTTGGAAAGACGCATATATTAGCATGATGACCATGATTCTTCATGATGGAAAACAGAATGGCACCAAGCTGCCCTATGATAGATATGAAAAAGTTCTGCGGGACAAAACCAAATATCTTGAGGATATTAAGGTTGCTTCTTTGGTGGATTACGATTTATGGGCCGGGAATGTATTTGTAAAGCAACAGGGAGGGAAGTATGTGATTGAAGGTATTATTGACTTTGAACGTGCTTTCTGGGGAGATGCCATGGCTGATTTTGATGCAAGTATTATGCTCCTTGATCATATTTTTGAAGAGAAAGAGGTATGGAACATTTACAAAGATAAGGCCATTCTTCCTCCGGACATTACAAAAGAAATGCAAATACGAAGTGCCTTTTATCGTTTATATATTTTTACAATTATGGCGGCAGAGACCTTCCGATACGGATTCCTCTATCGCAAATTACAAACTTCCTATGCTGTATCAAATATAAAGCAGTGTTTGAAGATATTAGAAGAAGCGTAATGAGGCATGCCTGTGAATAAACAAAATTTCTCTATGCTTGAAAATGTTCCCATAAAAAGATTGGTCTGGCAATTATCCGTTCCATCTATGATAGGGATTTTATCTTATAACTTATATAATATAATCGATACGATTTTCATATCAAGAGGCGTTGGTATTTATGCTGCGGGTGGGCTTGCCATAACATTTCCACTATTTCTTTTACTATCTGCAATCAGTAGTACAATGGGAGCGGGCGCTGCTTCTATTATTTCCCGTGCACTAGGAAAAAATGATTTGAAAAAGGCAAGTAAAACTGCTGCCAACACATTTATTGTTTTCTGGTCTATTGCTGTACTGATTTCTATATTTGGAATTATCTACCTGGATAGGTTGTTAATCATAATGGGGGTAACAGACAAAATACTCCCATATGCACGTGAATATACGGGAATCATAGTTATTGGTGCAGTTACCAGTACCGGTTTCTCCAGCCTGATTCGTGCTGAAGGAAGCAGCAAATACGCCATGTATCAATGGGTCGTTCCAATTGTAACAAATATTGTGCTAGACCCTATTTTGATTTTCGGACTTCATCTGGGAATTCGCGGCGCTGCAATCGCTACGGTACTTTCTCAATGTATCTCCGTGGGTATGTTCCTCAATTATTATTTTATATCGAAAAAGTCTTCGTTACATTTTAAAATGAAGGATTTCATTCCGGATATAAGAGTCATTGGAGAAATCTGTCTCATTGGAATGCCATCTTTTATTCAAATGGCTAGTCAGGGACTTACAATCATTGTAATCAACAATATTTTAA
>CAZYYO010000058.1:0-14718 GCA_964650965.1 uncultured Lachnospiraceae bacterium
CTTCGGGCTTGTCAGGTCGTTGATTGCAACTACTTCATATCCCTCTGCTCCAAACATCTGTCTGAAAGCAAGACGACCGATACGGCCGAAACCATTAATCGCTACTCTTACTGCCATTCTTAATTCCTCCTAAGATTATTAAAGATTATACTTGGAAAATAATATTCCCAAACTGTGTTCATTTTAACCAATTTCTACCGATTTTTCAAGTGTTATTACGAACTTTGATAAATTTTTCACTAATTTAACATTTCCGCCCCACAAATTCAGTTGTTTTTCAGGAAAATTATCAGTATAATGAGAAAATAAATTGCATCGAAAGGAGCCTCTTACTATGCTATGGGATGCACACATGCACTCATCCTTCTCCGGAGACTGTGATATCTCCCCTGAAGAAATGATTGCCACAGCGAAAAATAAAAACTTAATGGGAATCACCTTCACCGATCACATGGATTATGATTATTTACCAGAACATGATCTCTTCCTATTAGACACTCCAGCTTATTTTAAAAAAATGCAGGAGTTAAAATTCTCATGCAGCAACGACAGCTTCCAGGTGCTTATGGGAATTGAAATTGGTTTGCAGCCTCATTTATCAGATCAACTAAATGAGCTGATCAATCACTATCCCTTTGATTACGTCATTGGAAGCTCCCATGTAGTTCATGGAATTGACCCTTATTATGATGGCTTCTATGATAATCGAAGTGAAGATGAAGCATATCTGGATTACTTTTCTTCTATATTAGAAAATCTGTCCGCATATGATAATTTCGACAGCTATGGTCACCTGGACTATGTAGTACGCTACGGTCCCAACAAAGACCGGTTCTATTCCTATGAGAAATTTGCTGAAATCATCGATGAGATTTTAAAAAAGCTCATTGGCATGGATAAGGCATTAGAGGTAAATACCGGAGCCTTTCGCTGTGGACTATCTCACCCAAATCCTACAGAAGCAATTATTCGAAGATATCATGAATTAGGCGGTAAACTTTTAACCATTGGTGCAGATGCCCATAAGCCAGAGCATATTGCCTTAGAATTCTCCCGTCTTCCTCAGCTGCTTCATAGCTGTGGCGTCACAGAATATACTGTGTATCAACAAAGAAAACCAGTGTTCTACCCCATTTAATCCATGGGGAACACTGGTTTTCTTATATCAGCTTTAATATTATCTAAGAATTAAGCCGCCACCTGCTACATAATCCTTTTCATAAAATACAACAGCCTGTCCGGGAGTTACTGCACGTACCGGTTCCTCAAATTCAGCACGTATGATTCCATTTGGTTCATGATATACACGACATGGGGTTCCCTGATGAGAATATCGGATTTTACCTAATAATTTCTGTCCATCCTCAAAGCGTTCCGTGGCCATATAATTCATGTCATGTGCCCATAATGTATTGGTAAATAATGTCTCGTTATCTCCTAATACCACTTCATTTCTTGCCACATCAATTCGTTGAACAAATACTGGACGTCCCAGGGCAATATGTAACCCCTTCCGCTGTCCGATGGTATAATGAGTAATTCCCTGATGCTGTCCAACCACCGTTCCATCCTCTAAAACAAAGTTGCCCGGATCTGGTACTCGTTCCCTGGCTTCCTGTTCCACAAAGGAAGCATAGTCATTATCCGGAATAAAGCAAATGTCCTGGCTGTCCTTCTTGTTGGCAACCATCAGTCCCAATTTGGCAGCGATTTCACGGATTTCATCCTTGGTATAATCTCCTACTGGCATTAAGGTCTTAGACAACTGTTCCTGGGTTAAATTATACAGGGCATAGGTCTGATCTTTTTTGGAAGTAACCGAATTTCGAATCACATATCTGCCATTATCTAACTGTTCAATTCTGGCATAATGTCCTGTGGCGATATAGTCTGCACCAATATCCAGACTTCGTTTTAAAAGAGCCTCCCACTTTACATATCGATTACATGCGTTACATGGATTTGGAGTTCTTCCCTGAAGATATTCCTCTACGAAATAATCCATCACCTTACATTTAAAAATATCTTTAAAATTCATTACATAGTAGGGAATGCCTAATGTATCTGCCACCCGCCTGGCATCATCCACTGCAGAAAGGCCACAGCAGCCACCATTTTCCTGCTGGACAACTTCCTCTTCATCCTGCCATATCTGCATGGTAACACCAATCACATCATATCCCTGTTGCTGCAGCAAATAGGCTGCTACAGAGGAGTCCACTCCACCAGACATTCCCACTACTACTTTTTTCTTATCCATACTATCACTACCTGCCTGTATTTATTGTCATTGCGTGCTGATTATCGAGATATCATTATACATGACTCAGGCAGCAAAATCTACTCTTCCTCGCTAATATCATTCTTCGGCTTCTTCAAGCCTTGTATCTCCAGGTGATTCTTCTGCGCATAATCCCACAGTGCTGCATGGATTCCTTCCTCTGCCAGTAAGGAACAATGAATTTTCACTGGTGGAAGCCCATCTAATGCTTCCATCACTGCCTTGTTGGTAACTTCTAGTGCCTGCTGAACACTTTTTCCCTTTACAAGCTCTGTTGCCATACTGCTGGTAGCTACCGCCGCTCCACATCCAAAGGTCTTAAATTTACACTCCTGAATCACCTGATTATCATCGATATCCATATAGATTCTCATGATATCTCCACACTTGGCATTTCCTACCGTTCCTACGCCGCTGGGATTATCTATCTCTCCCACATTTCTAGGATTATTAAAATGGTCCATAACCTTTTCACTATACATATTGACACTCCTTCTATTTATCTGCTGTTTTCCTTGTTATTTTTGATAAAATCTTCATATAACGGAGACATACTGCGAAGTCTCTCCACGATTCCCACCAAGGCATCTACGGTTGTATCCACTTCCTCTTGGGTCGTCTCATCACTTAAGGTAAGGCGAAGAGAACCATGAGCGATTTCATGGGGAAGTCCGATTGCCAGAAGAACATGGGACGGGTCCAAGGAGCCTGAGGTACAAGCAGACCCTGAAGAGCCGCAAATTCCCTTCATATCCAGCATAATCAACAGGGATTCTCCTTCAATAAACCGAAAACAAATATTCACATTATTAGGAAGACGTTTGGTTAGATGACCATTCACCTTCACATAAGGAATCTTCTCTGTAATCTGCGCAATCAGATCATCCCGTAATTTACTTTCCTTCTCAATCCGTTCATCTAAAGTATTCATGGCAATTTCCACAGCTTTACCAAAGCCAACAATTGCCGGAACATTTTCCGTGCCTGCTCTTCTCTTTCGTTCCTGTGCCCCACCATGTATAAAGGATTTGATTTTAATGCCTTCCCGAATATAAAGGAATCCAATGCCCTTTGGACCATAAAGCTTATGTCCGCTTGCACTCATCATATCAATATTCATTTCTTCTACATCAATTGGCACCTGACCAAAGGCCTGGACAGCATCCGTGTGGAACAAAATATGATGTTTTCTGGCAACGGCTCCGATTTCCTTTACCGGCTGTATCGTTCCAATTTCATTATTGGCAAACATAATTGAAATCAGACAGGTATTCTCCCGAATGGCTGCTTCCACATCTGATGGATTCACCATGCCATATTCGTCCACATCCAGATAAGTTATCTCATACCCTTTCTGCTCTAAATATTCACAGGTATGCAAAATAGCATGATGCTCAATTTTCGATGTAATAATATGACCGCCCTGGGGAGCATATGCTTCTGCGGTTGCTTTCAGTGCCCAGTTGTCAGACTCACTTCCTCCTGCTGTAAAATATATATTCTCAGCCTTGGTATGAATTGCATTTGCAATAATATCACGGCTCTTAGAGATTGCTTTCTTACTGTCAGAGCCAATGCTATACACCGCACTTGCATTCCCGTAGTAGGTAGAGAAATATGGAAGCATTGCATCAATGACTTCCTGTTTTGGTTTTGTTGTTGCTGCATTGTCTAAATAAATAATATCTTTCATATAATCACCTCTCTATTTCCCACTTATTTAGTAGGATATATAAATACTAGCACCTGAACATGTACCTGTCAACAATTATTTTCATATCCTAATTTCTATTTACATATATTTTCATAAGCCAATTCTTTGAGGCAATGATGAAAATTAAGAAAAACTCCTTTGTATATGGCACTGCCATTTTAGTAGCTACTGGTCTGTTCAGCCGAATGATTGGATTTTATTATAGAATATTCCTATCCCGCTCAATTGGTTCAATTCATTTGGGAATCTACCAGCTTGCCCTGCCGGTATTCTCCATTTGTATCGCTATCACCTGTTCTGGGATTCACACTTCCATTTCCAAATATGTAGCAGCGAATACTGCCAAGCGTGAAAGCCACTATTATTTATTTTCTGGATTACTGATTTCATTTCTATTATGTATGCTCATTTGCATCCCCCTTTATTCCGGAGCTGATTATATTGCAAGACAGTTTCTAGGAGAACTTCGCTGTGCGCCTTTGGTACGAATCCTATCTATGTGCGTTCCATTAGAATGTATTCACTCTTGTATCAATGGTTACTATTACGGTCTGAAGAAGGCTACCGTTTCTGCTGTTGGGCAATGTGTGGAACAATTGATTCGCGTAGGCAGTGTTTACGCCATTTACCTTATTTTGCAAAACAGCAACATGAAATTTACGGAAGTACATGCTGCCCTGGGTCTTGTTTTTGGGGAAGCCGCTGCTGCCTTTTTTTCACTGACGGTTGCCTCATTGTCCGGTAAAATATCTCATTCCTTCCACCAATCTCTAAAAAAAGAATTTCAAGAAATCTGGCATGCCGGTGGTCAATTATTTTCTATGGCTGCCCCCCTTACTTTAAACCGAATCTCACTTAGTACCTTAAGTTCTTTGGAAACCATCTTTATTCCACAGCGGCTTATGACTTACGGCTATGAAAACAGTCAGGCGCTAAGCGTGTATGGTGTGTTTACTGGAATGGCACTTCCTCTGGTGTTCTTTCCCACCGTTTTATCCAATTCCATCGCTGTATTGCTGCTTCCATCCATATCGAAAGCACAAAAAGAAAACCGCAGAGCCTATATCGACCATGCGGTTTCCTTATCTTTTATATTCAGCATGACAGCTGGTTTTGCTTTTACGATTGCCTTTTTTGTATTTGGAAATTTTATTGGGACCTTTTTATTTGACAACGAAATGGCCGGTAGTTTCATTCGAACCCTGTCCTGGATTTGCCCCTTTATCTTCCTCAATACAACATTAAGCAGTATATTAAATGGATTGGGACAGACCAAAATCACCTTCGGTATTAGTATGACCGGTTGTCTCATTCGACTTTTGTTCGTTTTCTTTATATTGCCGTTCTATGGCATGATTTCCTATCTGATTGGATTGCTGCTAAGCTACCTTGTAACTTCCATGATTAGTCTGTACCTGCTGCGCAGGCAATCATGTACTTTTTCTCAAATATAGAAATATCCAGTGGCCTGTCGTATAAGAATCCCTGGATTACATCGCATCCACAATGCACAATGCGTTCCTTTTCCTCTAAGTTCTCTACCCCTTCACATAAGACCTCAAACTGAATCTCCTGAAAAGTTTTCACCAGATTCTTTAAAATCGTCAAGCCCATTTCATTTTGAATAGAATGCAGTACAAATCCCCGATCGAACTTAATAACATTTGCCGGGATTTGTCCTAGTACATACAAAGAGTTATATCCAGATCCAAAATCATCTAGCGCAATCCGATATCCCAGCTTGCGAAGGCAATGAAGTTTCTGTACAATTTCTGACAGGTTCTGCACAACTGCAGTCTCAGTCAATTCAAATTCTATATATTTACGAGGAACCCCCGCACTAGAAACCATGCGATCCAATCGTTCAATAAAATCATTCTCCATAAGATCGAGTCTAGATAAATTTACAGATATTGGAAAAAGCCTTTTCCCCTGATTCTGCCATTTTGCCAGCAGCATAACCACCTGTCTTAGGACTTCCATATCCAGCTGCATGACAATGCCTGCCTGCTCCAACACGGGAACATATTGTGCAGGTGAAACAACATTTCCATTTTCATCATAGAAGCGAGATAACGCTTCTGCCCCAATAATACAATTAGCCTGTACAGAAAATTGTGGCTGCAAAAATACCTTTACATCACCATTTTCCATAGCTCTTTGAAAGTTGGGAATGATGCCTGCCTGTTGTAGGGATTCCTTACGTAGTGCTTCTGAATAGAAAGCCACTGTGGTACTATAGCTGTTCTTAATACTACGTCTTGCATATCTTGCATTATCCTGAGCCACAAGGAAATCCTCTCCCTCCGGAATAATATACATGCCACATTCAATGTGGATTTTTGCCCTTCCATACTTTCTGTTAATATCTTTTAAGAAATTTTCTCCAAAAAGCTCATATTTTCCAATTAATTCTTCCTTGGTCTCATCGTATCCTTCACATAAGATTAATAGATGATCCACATAGCTTAATGCACCCAGTCTATAATTTGGATTATTCCAGCAGAAATATTGAACCATATACGAAATCAACCAATCCCCCTTGATCGGCCCGTATATTTCATTAAAATATTTCAAATTTCGAATATTGATACTGATGAGAACTGCCTGTTGCATTTCCTTTACCATCTTCTTGCCCAGCATCTTAAAGCGGTCAAGTGACGGCAAACCTTCCGGTTGTAAGTCTAACCCCCGATTATGTATCATTTTGTGCTACCTTATCCCTTTATGCGTATTATTATCAGTCAATTTAGGATATTATAACATATTCTATAGTCCATAAAAATAATTGTACAATAAATAAAGTCATTTCTTTTCGACATATTTTGCACTTTTATATAATTTTACGGACCTTTTGTCGAATACGCTGTAATGCATTATCAATGACCTTGTCTGTCTTATCCATACTTTGAGCTATGGCATGGTAATCATACCCTTGCAGATATAGTTCCAAAACCTGTTGCTCCATTTTACTTAAACTGCCCATGACACGTTCCTTCATAATCCGAATGGATTCTGAGTCAATCATAAGCTTCTCCGGGTCATCACCATCCACCGTCTGAAGCAATTCCTCCATAGGTTCACCATCCGAGTCCTGATTGTAAATGGACACGTAGGTATTTAACGGCTGATTTTTCTTGCGGTTGCTGGCTTCAATGGCCTTTTGAATCTGTCTATCGATACATAAATTAGCAAAATGGTAGAAGGTTACCGCATGATCTGTTTTAAAATCCCGAATTGCCTTAAATAATCCCAGCATCCCCTCCTGAATCAGATCATCCGTCTCCCCTCCAATGAGAAACATATACTTCGCTTTCTTTAGAACCAGTGGTTTGTATTTGATACAGATATATTCCATAACCTCTTCATCACCATCCTGATAAGCCTTCATCAGTTCTTCGTCTGTCATATCCTGATACTTAGCCATGTTCTTCTACTCCTATTTCTGAATTCGCTGACGAACTACTTCGTATGCCAATACTCCAGCAGCAACAGAAGCATTTAAGGAATCAATATCTCCTTTCATAGGAATGGAAGCAACGAAATCACAGTTCTTTTTCACTAAATCCCCAACGCCACTCCCCTCATTTCCAATAACAACACCTATAGGACCTGTCAGGTTCAAATCATACATAGTGGTTCCATCCATATCAGCACACACGAACCACATGCCCTCTTCCTTCAAAGCCTCCATGGTCTTGCTTAAATTGGTCACCTTGGCAACGGGTGTATAATTCAATGCTCCAGCACTGGTTTTCGCAACTGTAGCTGTAAGCCCAGCTGCTCTTCTCTTAGGTATAATTACCCCATGAGCCCCTGCAAGATTGGCGGTTCGAATAATCGCCCCTAGATTATGCGGGTCTTCTACATTGTCAAGGAGGAAAATAAATGGGTCCTCCCCTTTTGCTTTGGCATTGTTCATAATATCTTCTACAGAAGCATATTCATAGGCTGCCGCATAAGCAATAACGCCCTGATGCTTTCCAGTTTCTGACATAGCATCCAGTCGTTCTTTGTTCACATAATTAATGATTGCGTTCTGCTTTCTTGCTTCTCTGGTAATGGTCTTAATTGGTCCATCCATACAACCATCCAACACAAAAACCTTATCTACCGGTTTCCCTGAACGGAAAGCCTCCAGCACCGCATTTCTTCCTTCAATTGTTAATTCTTCGTATCGCATATTATTCCTTTCACACTTTCAGATTACAGTTTTTCATTCCTAGTGCAACCAATTCCATAATTCGCTTCGTCTGATCTGTTAAATAAAGGTATCCCATCAAGGCTTCAAAACCGGTAGCATTTCGATATTCAACCATAGAAGCATTCTTCGCCATGGTATGACTCTTAGCATTTCTTCCTCTTCGGTAAATATCACATTCCTCCGGTGTTAATTCTTCCAAAAGAGACTCTATCATCTTCGCTTGACTTGCAGCCTTTACAATATGACTGGTGCGATGGTGTAGTTGGCTTGCTGAGGTATTTCCCCTGTCAACCACAATGGAACGAATAACCATATCGAAGATTCCATCTCCAATATAAGCCAGCGTAAGGGGCGAATAGGTTTTTATATCTACTTCTTCGATATGAAATTGTTCTTTAATGTAATGGTTTAAGCCCTTTTCCATTTTACACCCTCTCTGGTATCTTCAAGAACAATGCCCTGGGCAAGCAATGCATCACGAATCTCATCTGCTCTGGCAAAATTCTTATTCTTACGTGCATCCTGACGTTCCTGAATCAGTGCTTCAATATCAGAATCCAAAATTTCCTCTTTCTTCTCAAGGATAATTCCAAGAACATCACACAGCGTATTCATTCGCTCATACAACTTCTGCAGAAATTCTTTGGAGGAAGCTGCATCTGCATTTAAATTTATATACTTTACCAATTCGAATACGGCAGAAACAGCATCTGCAGTGTTAAAGTCATCATCCATTGAAGCTTCAAATTTCTCTACATAGACCTGGCTTGCTTCATATACCTTCTGTTCTTCCTGGGTCATTTCTTCCACGGAAGCATTCTTCATTAAGAAGCGAAGATTATCTGCTGCTGTAAGAATACGGTCTAAGCCATTCTTAGCTGCATCCATCAATTCTCTGCTAAAGTTCAATGGGCTGCGATAATGAGCACTCAACATAAAGAAGCGGAGAATCTGTAAATCATATTTCTCCCCAATTTCCCGCACTGTGAAGAAATTGCCTAGGGATTTGCTCATCTTCTTATTGTCAATGTTAAGGAAGCCGTTGTGCATCCAGTATTTAGAGAATTCCACTCCATTGCAGGCTTCACTTTGTGCAATCTCATTCTCGTGATGAGGGAAAATCAAGTCTTCTCCACCGGCATGAATATCAATCTCATCTCCAAGATATTTCTTAGACATTACAGAGCACTCAATATGCCAGCCCGGACGTCCCTGGCACCAAGGAGATTCCCAATAAGGCTCGTTGTCCTTCTTCGGCTTCCATAATACAAAGTCCAGCGGATCTTCCTTCAAATCTCCTGTCACCTTAATATCACGATGTCCGCCTTCTAAGTCATCAATATTCTTATGGGACAATTTACCATAATCCTTAAATTTTCTAGTACGATAATAAACGGTTCCATCTGCCGTAGCATAGGCATAGCCCTTAGCAATCAAGGTGGAAATCATCTCAATCATGCCCGGAATTTCCTGGGTTGCCAAAGGATGGGTTGTAGCAGGCTTAACATTTAAATCTGCCATATCTTTCTGGCATTCCTTAATAAAGCGGGTAGAAATCTCCTCTGGAGAAACTCCTTCTTCGATAGCCTTCTTAATAATCTTATCATCCACATCGGTGAAATTGGACACGTAATTCACATCATATCCCTTGTACTCCATATATCTGCGCACCGTATCAAACATAATCATTGGCCGGGCATTTCCAATATGGATATAGTTGTATACCGTAGGTCCGCATACATACATTTTCACCTTGTTTTCTTCTAATGGAACAAATTCTTCTTTTTTCTTCGTTAATGTGTTATATACCTTCACTTTACTTCTCCTTTTTTTCCATTTCTCTTAATCTGTTTTCCAAATCTATGACACGGTTTACCAGCTGAGAGTTCTCCTGCTGTAATACCGTAATGTCCTCTTTTACTGGATCTGGTAAATGTATCTGATCCATGTCCGTTCTTGGGCAGCGAATATTGCCCTTCTTAACAATTCGTCCCGGCACACCTACTACCGTACAATTAGGCGGGACCTCTTCTAGCACCACACTGCCTGCACCAATTTTGGAATTCTCACCAATGGTAAAGCTGCCAATAATCTTAGCACCTGCACTTACCATTACATTGTCTTCTAAGGTTGGATGACGCTTTCCGGTTTCCTTGCCGGTACCACCTAAGGTAACCCCCTGATACAAAGTGACATTGTCTCCAATGATTGTAGTTTCGCCAATAATCACACCGGTACCGTGATCAATGAAAAAACCCTTGCCAATGACTGCCCCTGGATGGATTTCTATTCCTGTCCTTCTAGCTGCCTTCTGGGAAATATACCTGGCCCAGAAAAAATGTCCCTTCTCATATAATTTATGTGCTCTGCGATAGCTCATCATAACCTTAAAGCTGGGATATAAAAGTACCTCCATTGGACTTTTAATGGCAGGATCTCGTTCCTGAATGACCTGGAACTCTTCTTTTACATGTTTGATAAATCCCATGTTTTACACCTTCTTATAAATTTTCTTCTATCTATCTTATAAATGTGAATAAAAAAACTCCGTCTCATGCTTAGAGACGAAGTTATCCGCGGTTCCACTCTAGTTAGAGCAATCTGCTCTCCCTTAATACACGTAACGTGTGCCATACGTACAAGACTACTGTGTTCACCTTGTCTGCTCCCCAATGCACCTTCAATCATTCAACAAACAAGTCTGCTTCCAGCCAATGGCAGGCTCTCTCTGGGAAATGAATCATTTACTCTTTTGGTTCTTCGCATTTATTATTTAAAGTATCCTTAGTTTATTAGGAAACCAAGGGTTTGTCAAGAGGGGGAATGCGTTTCATGGCAGCCGCCGCAACCTGGACAGCCAGATTGTGAATCTGCAGCAGGTACGCTGGCATCGTAGAATGTTTCTAGGATGCAGATAGCCTGGGAAGAAATACCTTCTTCTCGCCCGGTAAAGCCCAGGTGTTCCTCTGTAGTCGCCTTTACGTTAATCTGGTCTATCGAAATCTGTAATGCTTCTGCAATATTCATCTGCATCTTATCAATATAAGGACGAAGCTTCGGCTGCTGTGCAATCACGGTGGCATCAATATTGCCGATGACATATCCCTTCTCTTCTACCAAACTACCTACTTTTCTCAATAATTCAATGGATGAGATTCCCTTATACTGATCATCTGTATCAGGAAAATGCTTTCCAATATCGCCAAGGGCTGCTGCTCCTAACAGCGCATCCATAATGGCATGTAATAATACATCCGCATCAGAATGTCCAAGCAAACCCAAAGGGTGTGGAATTTCCACACCCCCAAGGATTAGCTTTCTTCCTTCGACTAATTTATGAACATCATATCCAGAACCTATTCTCATAAAATAAAAACCTTTCTTCTATATCTTATTATACATTGGTGAATCGATTGGTCTCATTAGACAAGGTAGATACAACCCCTGAGCTTTCACCGATTTCTCCATTGATGGTATCTAGTTCATTTACCAGCTGAACTGTATCAGTTGCTGCGGTAGCAACACCTTCCGCTCCCTGCTCTACTGCAACGCTTACGGTATTAATATTCTCTACAACCTGCTGAACGGTACCCTGAAGCTCGGTTACCTTGCCGGTAAATTCAGACATAATTTCATTAATATGCTCTGCATCCGCACTATACTGGTGACCAGAAGCAACGAAATTGTCATAATCCTGTAACACCTGTTCATTGATGTAATCTACAATGGTGCTGGAGTTATTGGACAAATCACCAACGGCAGCCACAACCTTCTCATTAATCTGCTGAATATTGTTGGCTGTATTTCTGCTACTGTCTGCTAACTGACGAATTTCATCAGCTACAACTGCAAATCCTTTGCCGGCTTCTCCGGCTCTTGCAGCCTCGATACTTGCATTTAATGCCAACAGGTTGGTCTGACTGGAAATATTTAAGATTTCATCTGTTAATGCATTCACTTCTTCTACACTTCGGCTGTTCTCAATGGCCTGCTGAAGGGATGTAATAATCTCCTGAATCATTCCTTCGGTTGTAGACTTGTTGCTTACTGCAGTATTCTCTAACTGTGCAGCTCTCGTCTGCATCTCACCTGCGTAATTTAAAATACCGGTACTGTTAGCCGCCAGCTGTTCCATTTCCTGTCCTACATTATTAACATGCTCATTTACACCAGATAATGTAGCGGAAACTTCTTCCATAGTTGCAGCCAGTTCTTCCATTACTGCGGAAATATCTCCGGCACTTCCATTTACATTTTCAACACTAGATACCACATTTGCAAATGTAGTATTTAATTGACTGACACTTCCACGAATTTCAGATATAATTCCCTGCAATGCTTCAATAAAGGTATTTACACCATTTACAAGAACACCTGCCTCATCCTTCTTATATACAGTAATACGCTTGGTTAAATCTGCCTGATCATTCTGAACATCACGTACCATGTCACCTAATTCGTTAGAGGATCTACGAATTGGGTTCACAATATGAACAATACAGATATACATAACAATGATCAACATGATAACAACCATAACTGCAGCGACCACAAATGCCCCGTCGGACGTAGTTTTTGCTGTTTCTAAAACTTCTCTGTACTGTGCAGTGCTTTCATTTTGCGCTTTCTGCATCTGATCAAGATCTGTCAGAAGTACCATATTGTTTGTAGAAGATCGATCGTCTTCTCTGGTATTGGCAAATAAAGCTCCTTCTTTTGCCCCTTTAAAATCCTTCTTAAGTTGCTCAATCAACTCCTTCTCTTTGGGAGAGTTCGCAGCATTCTCATATACCTTAATATTATCTTCAATAACACCAATTTCATAATTAATTGATTCTAACAGACCATCTCGCGTTGTTCCTGTAGTATCAATTCTAGCAGTGGCATCCGATCTCATATTAGAAATAGCTGCCTTGATTTCCCCGTAAGCAACCGCACAATCCACGGTTTCATTGGAAATGGTCTGTGCGCTGTTATATACATAGCCTACACACATTTTCAATGTATATAACATTCCTACACTTAAAATTCCAAACAAAATAACCGGAACAAGAATCTTAACCTGCAGTTTTGCCTTTCCAATCTTTTTCATCTTCTTCGTATTTTTCTGCTTTCCCTTAGCCATAGTGAATTCTCCCTTTCTTAAACACCAGCCATAATAAATTTGCCTTCTGCATATGAACTGATGCTGCCTGCCAGTTTTCCTTAATCTACTGACATAATCCACATTGTGTTTCCTTATTGTATTGTAACATAACATTTATCATGTGTCGTATATAAATTACAAATATTTTTCATTTTTTGCTCTTTTTCGACAATAATCAACATGGATTCGATAAATCCAACGCTTGTATTATTTATCATATGAATATATAATCATTTTAGGAAATAGATAATGAGTTCTTCAAATATAAATACTGGGAGTACATGATGAATCAGAAAAATAATATGGGCTATCAAAAAACACATGAAAAAATCAAGAATTGTTTTCAGGAAATGCTAGATACCGATGAACCACCTAAGATTACCATTCAAAATCTATGCAAAGAGGCGGATATTAATCGCTCCACCTTCTATGCACATTTTCAAGATATTTTCGATTTATCCAATCAGGTATCGGATGATTTAAACAATGAATTACTGCAAACGATTGACCAAAATTCCAACGGCCATAAATTAACTTATCAGGAATGTCTATTCTCCATGCTGGAACATTTTAAGAAATATCGTCATATGTATCTCTTCTTCCTGCGAGACATTCTTTCTGATACTAATAGTGTGTACACTACCAGAGATTTACGGATGCTTCATGAATATTTTCTCACCAAAATTTTTCGCTATTACAATATCAGCGAAGCACTGGGCGGCTATTACTATGCCTACACCCAGACCGGTTTCTTCGCAGTCGTTCGCATCTGGTTAGAGAACAACTGTCCAGAATCCCCGGAAGTTCTAGGTCGCATCATCTTAGACCTACAGCCTCCTACACCTGAAGGAGAGGATATCATGTCCGTATTTATGAAGGCGAACGGACAAGCACATTCTTCTGGCGAAGATACTCAATAAAAGCATCACAGCCCTGATCGATATCACGATATGTAACATCAAAGGCTCCTGAATACCAGGGGTCTGCGATATCCCGGTTCTCTCCGGCAAATTCCAGAAGCAAATGTATCTTCTGCCCTGCATGCCCTGTTATTCGCTGAATATTATGGATATTTCTTTGATCCATGCCGATGAGATAATCATACTTATCATAATCTGATTTCTGAAGCAGCACGGCACGCTTTCCCTCACAGGAAATTCCATGACGTGCCAGCTCTGCTCTTGCCGGCGGGTATATGGGATTCCCTATTCCATCCCAGATTTCCTCCGTGCTAGTTGCAGCACTGGCTATGTGGAACTGGTTGGTGAGTCCTAGGGAATGGACTTTGGATTTTAAGATGAACTCGGCCATGGGGCTGCGGCAGATGTTGCCGTGGCAAACAAATAAAATCTTGATTTTTCTCATATTTCCAG
>CAZYYO010000059.1:0-13851 GCA_964650965.1 uncultured Lachnospiraceae bacterium
GTCTGTCATTTTTCCAAGGGAAACGAACTGATATCCGATAACTTCTCCATCTTCATCAAGAGCGATACCTGTAACATATCCTTCAGCCATCTCTAAGTAACGAACACCCTTTGCCAGTGTACCATACATAGTACCAACCTGTGAACGAAGACCCTTACCTAAATCTTCCAGACCAGCACCTACTGGAAGTCCATCTTCTGAGAATGCACTCTGTGTACGACCGTAAACGATCTGTAAGAATAATTCTCTCATAGCGGTGTTGATCGCATCACATACCAAGTCAGTATTTAATGCTTCTAAGATTGTTTTTCCCTGTAAGATTTCTGCTGCCATAGCTGCAGAATGAGTCATACCAGAGCAACCGATGGTTTCGATTAATGCTTCCTGGATGATTCCCTCTTTAACATTTAAAGATAATTTGCAGGCACCCTGCTGTGGAGCACACCAGCCAATACCATGTGTGAATCCTGATACATCTTCAATTTTCTTTGAGTGAACCCATTTTCCTTCTTCAGGAATTGGAGCTGGTTCATGCTTTGCGCCCTTAGCAACTGGACACATGTTTTCAACTTCCTTCGTGTAAATCATTTTAAGACTCCTTTCGTATGCGTAAAAGATAACATGTCAAATTTTTAACATTGACATACTGAGGTTATTTTCGCATATTTTCACATATTCGTCTAGTACTTATTCCTTGTTTTTACAATTTTCTACAAAAGCCGGGGGCAACAAAATGCTACGACTTTAATGGTCGTCCCTGTCCATCTACGGCAATATTTCCAGTAAGAATTAAAATTCCTTCTACAAATCCCCAGATTTCAATTGCAGCAACAAGAAATCCTCCGATTACAATACAGCTTAATAAAATTCCTACAATGGTAAGAACCAGCTGAACTACTGCCTTAGAGGTATAGCCCAGATAGAAATTATGTACGCCGAAGGCTCCCAGGAAGATTCCTAAGAGTCCTGCTGCTATTTTTGATTTGCTGTCTTCACTGGTGATATTTAATGGCACGCCACAATTCATACATACCGTAGCAGCTGGGGGAACCGGCTTACCGCAGGACTGACAGAAATTATTCCCCTTGCCCTTGGGTGCTCCACATTTCACACATACTACCGCCTCGTCTGTAACGTAGGCCTCTCCACAATGTTTACAATAATACATATCGTTTCCTCCTTCAGATTGCATGTAAGAATACTGAAATACTCTTACTCCTTCTTAGTTACTACTTCATTTTTATTTTTGTAAATAGAATTTGCTGGGACAACACCTCTCACAGAAGAAAGAGGATAAACATTGGTATGGCATCCAATAACGGTTCCTGGATTTAATACACTGTTGCATCCAACCTCTACATAATTTCCCAGCATAGCACCGAATTTCTTTAATCCGGTAGGAATTTCCTCTGTTTTATTTTTAACTACTACCAGTGTTTTATCTGACTTCACATTAGAAGTAATAGAACCAGCTCCCATATGAGACTTGTAACCCAGAATGGAATCTCCTACATAATTATAATGAGGCACCTGTACACTGTTGAAAATCACCACATTTTTTAATTCGGTAGAATTACCTACCACAGACCCTTTTCCTACAATGGCATTTCCTCTGATAAATGCGCAGTGCCTAACCTCTGCATTTTCATCAATAATTAAAGGTCCATTTAAGAAAGCCGTTTTTGCTACCACAGCATTCTTTGCAATCCAGATATCATCTCCTAATCGATCATATTTATCTAAGTCCAGGGTTGCTCCCAGGCTCATAATAAATGCGCCGATTTTAGGCAGTGCCTCCCAAGGATAGGTGAGACCTTGAAACAAGTCCGCTGCGATTGTCTCCTGTAAATTGTACATATTACTGATTTTGCATTCATCCATCATAACTTTATTTTCCCTTTCCTTTCTTATAATACTGTGCCGCTTTCTGATAATACTGGGGCAGCACATACTGTATTCTATTATTTGAAATTACATTACTTGTTCTTCGTTTGATAAAATCTTCTAATTTTACCATATAGTCATCTGCTGTAATACTTCCCTCTGCCACATAATTTAATCCCTTCTCCCAGCTGGCTGTCAGTTTGGGATTCAGCAGAGATGATATAGAGGTATGAACCACATCATAAATCATCTCTCCCCGTAGTGTTGGGGAAATAATCTGAGTTTTCTTATTTAAATCCAGGTATTTATTATTTACCAGCTTTTTCAGAATTTCTGCTCGAGTTGCAGAAGTTCCAATACCGCTTCCCTTAATTTGAGCCCGCAGCTCTTCATCCTCGATGAGCTGTCCTGCGTTTTCCATAGCAAGAATCAGGGAACCGGAATTATATCGTTTAGGAGGAGAGGTCTCTCCTTCTTTAATAGATAAGGTGGAAAGCTCTACTTCATCGCCTTTCTTTAATTTAGATATAATTTCCGCCATATCCATGGATATTTCTTTTTCTTCTGATTCATCCTGGGAATCTTCTTCGTCCTTCTCCGGTTCCTGAGAGGCATCCTCTTTCTTTTTCTTCTTAAAGGAATACTCCATAACCTTCAGATATCCCGGGTCCACCAGATATTTATCTGTGGCAAAGAACTGTTCCCCATTTACTTCCACTGTCATATTAATCTTCTCATAAATGGCCGGTGGAAAGAAGATAGCAAGAAATCTTCTTACAATGGCTTCATATACATGTAAGGCTCTGGGATTTAGGCTTTTGATAGCATTCATTCCCTGTCCTGTAGGAATCACAGCATAATGGTCGGTAATCTGCTTATCATTAACATAGCGGGTCTTGGCAATTCCCTTGTAGCTCCCACTCTCTAAAATCTCCGTAGCAAAGGGCTGCATTCCTGGAATATTTCTTAATCCTCCAATGTTCTTATGTATCTCCTTGGCCACTGCAGTAGACAAAACTCTTGCATCGGTTCTAGGATAGGTTACCAGCTTCTTCTCATACAACTCCTGAATAATTGCCAGGGTCTCATCCGGACTGATTTTAAAGAATTTAGAACAATCATTTTGCAGCTCGGCCAGATTATATAAAAGTGGAGGATTCTTTTTTTCCTTCTTCTTGGTAATGCTGATAATCTTACCTACGCGATTGGCATCCACCTGATCTTCATCGGTAAAGGACAAGGTTTCTGACTCCACATCCATGATTTCTTCAATAAGCTTAATGGCAGAGGATTTTTCCTTGAATCCATTCTCTTTATATAGCAAAGGAGAATTATAATAACGACTTCCCTCTACAGCCTTCCATTCCATGGTAAGGCTGGCCTGAGACATGGATACATTTCCCAGCACCCGATAAAATGGTGTTTTCACAAAATCACGAATTTCCCGTTCTCTTTCCACTACCATTCCAAGAACACAGGTCATCACTCGTCCCACAGAAATCACACAATACTTTTCATTTAGAAAGTTTGCCATAGAATTTCCATACTTAATGGTAAGCAGGCGAGAAAAATTAATGCCCATAAGATAATCTTCCTTGGCACGAAGATAAGCCGCATCTGACAGATTATCATACTCTGATAAATCCTTGGCTTCCTTGATTCCTCGAAGAATTTCTTCCTCTGTCTGGGAATCAATCCACACACGTCGTCTTTTTTTTCCTGTGACATGTGCCATTTGCTCCACCAGTCGATAAATGTACTCTCCTTCTCTTCCCGAGTCAGTACATACATAAATGGTTTCCACATCTTCCCGGTTCAGCAAGCCTGCCACAATCTGATACTGCTTGCTGGCACTGCCAATTACCTCATACTTAAATTCCTCCGGCATAAAGGGCAGGGTATCTAATCGCCACTTTTTATATTTCTCATCATATACCTCTGGGTAGCTCATAGTTACCAGATGACCAACGCACCAGGTAACAATAATATTGGCACTTTCAATATAACCATCATGATTGCTCATCTGCTCCTTTAGTGCTTTGGCAAATTCACGGGCAACACTTGGTTTTTCTGCGATAAATAAGGATTTCCCCATATATTCTAATACTTCTTTCTATAATTCATTCATATCTACTAAAATCACTTCCGGATTCTGTTTTGCCAGAGCCTTCAGCTGTTCATCAAAGGTCTTAGCCGAAAACAGATAACAAGTCTTAGCAGTAATTTTGGCTTTCTTCATATTATCTAGTAACGCCTCATATGCTTCGAAGGTTAATTCCTTCTCCCGCCAATTACAAATACCAACTACATTTTCACGAATCTCATTTTGCCCGATAATATCTATAGTTCCCGATTTTCCAATCCAGGTTCCTGTCTTCACCATCTTAATTGGCACCTTGCCAATGAGATTCAAAAGCTGAAGATATTCGGTACACACCTGTACAAAATAACGATTCAGATAATCGTCCAGCTCCCGGGCAATATACTGATCATAAAATGATTCTGGTGACAACACATATAAATCTGACAAATGTGGATATACAAACTTAAACCAGAAATTAACATAATTGTTGCCAATTCGATAGATTCCCTTTTTGGCATTATCCCAGCCACCTGTTTCAAAGGACACCACCTTCTCCATTACGTCAAAGGCTGTAAGATTTTTTATATATACGCTGATTTTCGCCCTGGAATAGCCTGTATCCTTATACAAATCATTCAGCTTCTCATTGCCTGCAGCCACAGAAGCTAAAATCGTGTCATAAACAGATAATTCCCGTAATTCGGAGCGGATAAAGCCTTCTGCCTCTTCAAACAAGAATCCATTGGGGTCTAAAATATTATTGCAAATATTCTCTCGAATACTCTTCTTCCCATTCCAGCGATTTAAATAGGCTGGAACACCCCCTAAAATTCCATAGGTCTGTGTACACTCTGCCACAGAATAGGATGGAAATGCACGAACAATATCAATAAACTTCACATCCTCTAGCTTAATCAGATCATCAATTCGTTTATATTCCTCCCCCAGGCAATCCTTCATTTCCCGATCTGTCCAGGCCACAGAGGAATTCATAAGAATAATCATAACCGGTCCCGGGTACAGCCGTTTTCCTTTCAGCTTCACCAGACTGGCAAACATACTGCTATCCTTCTTCACAATATCCTGAAATTCGTCAATGACAACCACTAATTTACTGGCATCTCCGCTTTTAATTCGATTAAAGCACTCATCATAGCTATCCTTTACCAGAGACACCTGATACTGTTCTTTCACTTCATTTTGAAGCTGACGGAGCTGTTCCATGGGAGAGGCATTCCTTCCACGATAATAAAACACCTTCTTATCAGAAACAAAATCCCGAATCAACGCTTCCTTCTGGCAGCCACGTCTGCCGTAAAGGACGATCATCTGATTTCCTTCCATCTCATATATGCTTTCCAGTCTTTTTCTTTCTCCTGGTCGTCCGATCATACTTCCACCTCAATAACTACTTACTTGCTAATCGCTATCCTATATTATACCTAACTTCCTATAAAATGACAATGTAAGACACATAAAAAATCCTGATTTTATCATAAAAATAAAATCAGGATTTAAATTCGTGCCAAATTTCTTTTCAGAATTTATTTCTTCTCAATATACCCCTGTACCTTCAGCAGTTCTGCACATAGAACAGCTCCACCTGCCGCTCCACGAACGGTATTATGTGATAATCCAACAAATTTCCAATCGTATACAGTATCCTCACGAAGACGTCCCACACTGATTCCCATTCCATTTTCATAATTCACATCCAGCTGAACCTGTGGACGATTATCCTCCGTCATATAACGGATAAACTGCTTAGGTGCACTAGGAAGCTGTAATTCCTGTGGTAATCCGGAATAATTCTCCAATGCTGCAATTAACTGCTCCTTGGTAGGTTTCTTCTTGAATTTTACAAATACAGCTGCAGTATGACCGTTTAATACAGGAACACGAATACACTGACAGGTAATCACTGGGCTGGTAGCAGGAACAATGACACCATCCTTGATTTCACCCCAGATACGCAACGGCTCCTTTTCGCTCTTTTCTTCTTCACCGCCAATAAATGGAATAATATTTCCTTCCATTTCCGGCCATTCCTTGAAGGTCTTGCCTGCGCCTGAAATTGCCTGATATGTAGTAGCAACCACTTCATATGGCTCAAATTCCTTCCATGCTGTAAGAACAGGTGCATAGGACTGAATCGAACAGTTTGGTTTTACAGCCACAAAGCCTCTCTTGGTTCCCAGTCTCTTCTTCTGGAATTCAATCACCTTCATATGCTCTGGATTAATCTCAGGAACAACCATAGGAACATCCGGTGTCCATCTATGAGCACTGTTGTTAGATACAACTGGGGTCTCTGTCTTAGCATAAGCTTCTTCAATGGCCTTGATTTCATCCTTTGTCATATCCACTGCACTAAATACGAAATCAACCTGTGAAGCAACCTCTTCTACTTCATTTACATTCTTTACAACAATATTCTTCACAGCCTCTGGCATCGGTGTATCCATCTTCCATCTATTGCCAACGGCAGCTTCATATGTCTGTCCAGCACTTCTTGGGCTTGCTGCGATGGTGGTCACCTGAAACCATGGGTGATTCTCTAATAATGAAATGAATCGCTGTCCAACCATACCTGTTCCGCCTAAAATGCCTACTCTTAATTTCTCGCTCATTGTTATCTCCTATTCCTTCCCATTTTTGTATGATACTTATCATACATTTTCAAAAACACATTTCTTCTAATATGTCTTTCTGCGGCATACAAATGTCTTTCTGTGGAATATATTATAATATTTAGACAAAAAAAGCAACCCCTTTTTGTCTACTTTTCTAAATATTCTTTTTCCAGGGCTATCACCTGTTCCATGGCCTGCTTTCCAGGTGCTCCAATAGTAAGACGTTTATTGACACAGGTATCCATGGAAATGGCATCATAGATATCTTCTTCAAAAACAGGTGAAATACTTTGCAGCTCTGCAAGTGTCATATCATCAATGGAAATGTTTCGTTCAATACAGTAAAGCACTACCCGTCCAATAATACCATGAGCATCTCTAAATGGTACGCCATGATTTACCAGATAATCTGCAGCATCTGTTGCATTGGTAAAGCCATTCTTAGCACTGGCTTCCATGTTTTCCTTCTTAAATCTCATAGTTGCCAGCATTCCATTAAACAGGGCAATACATCCCTTGGCGGTGTCCATTGCATCAAATGCCAGTTCCTTATCTTCCTGCATATCCTTATTATAAGCCAGTGGAATTCCCTTCATAGTGGTAAGCAATGACATTAATGCTCCATACACCCGGCCTGTCTTTCCACGAACCAGCTCGGCAATGTCTGGATTCTTCTTCTGAGGCATAATACTGCTTCCGGTACTGTATGCATCATCAATTTCCACAAACTGATACTCGTTGGAATTCCAGATAATCACCTCTTCTGAAAAACGGCTCAAATGCATCATAATCGTAGATAATGCTGACAGAAATTCAATTAAATAATCCCGGTCACTGACACCGTCCATACTATTTAAGGTAGGACCGTAAAAGCCCAATAGCTCTGCTGTATATTCCCGGTCCAAGGGGTAGGTGGTTCCGGCCAGTGCACCAGAACCTAATGGGCAATAATTCATTCGTTCATAAATATCATGGAGACGAAGACGGTCCCTTTTAAACATTTCAAAATACGCACCCATGTGATGTGCCAGTGTAATGGGCTGTGCCTTCTGTAAATGTGTAAAGCCTGGCATAATGGTGTCGGTATTTTCTTCCATAATACGAAGAATCGTTCCAAGAAATTCCTTTAAAAGTTCATCGGTGTTTTGAATCTGCGCTCTGGTGTAAAGGCGCATATCCAGTGCCACCTGGTCATTTCTGCTTCTTCCTGTATGAAGCTTCTTGCCTGGATTACCAATTCGATCAATCAGATTAGCTTCTACAAAGCTGTGAATATCTTCATATTCATCGGTAATCATCAGGCTGCCATCCTTCACATCCTTTTCAATACCATCCAACCCGGCAAGGATTTCATCCTTCTCCTGTGTAGTCAAAATTCCCTGTTTTGCCAGCATTTTCACATGCGCCCGGCTTCCTGCCACATCTTCTGCAAAGAATTTCTGATCAAAGCTGATGGATGCATTAAAATTATAAACAAGCTTGTCTGTTTCCTTGGTGAATCTTCCACCCCATAATTGTGCCATTGTTAATCTCCTTTTCCTTTTATAATATCTATATGTAAATTTCTCTATTTGCTGGTATTCATTGACTGTTCCCTTTCTCTTTTTGAGAAAACACAGCCGCAGTAATCCTGTCGGTACATGCCATATTCTCTGGACAATTCCACAGACCGTTGATACCCATTTTTCTTCTTAAAATCAGAAACAAGATAGGATACCCCCACCTTTTGTGCCACGGATTGTCCGATTTCATTTAACCTTTGTGCATCCTTAAGAGGACTGATTGATAAGGTGGTGGTAAAATAATCCATATGAAGCCTTCGGGCTGCTTCCCCGGCTTCCTCTAGTCGCATCATAAAGCATACGGTACACCTTTTGCCACCTTCCGGCTCTTGCTCTAAACCTGCTACCTTCTGATAGAATAATTCTTTATCATAGCTTCCCTCCAGAAATGTTATGGGATGCTTCGCAGGAAACTTCTGAATAAAATGCTCCTGCTCCTTCACCCGCTTGTAGTATTCTTCCTCCGGATAAATATTGGGATTATAATACAATACAGTAATTCGAAAGAATTGAGACAAATACTCCAATACATAACTACTGCATGGTGCACAACAGCTGTGTATCAACAAGGTTGGTACACAGCCGCTGGCAGTAATCTCTTCAATTGTATGATCTAATACCTTCTGGTAATTCTCCTTCATACCAACAATATCCTATGCTTCTTTCTTAGATGTCCACAGATATAAGAAGGTAACTGCAGCAATATATACCACTGCCATTAACACCATGAATACGGTCTTATGTACCATGACGCCAGCTACTACCTGTCCGATTACAATAATACCATGAATCCACAGTGGAATCTGGTTTAACAATGCACAAAGAAGTGCTTCCAATACAACAATGGTGCACACTGCAACTAATGGAATCCCCAGCACAAAATAACTAACCAAAATCATCACCAGGGCACCAATCAGAAATATTCCCAGGCTAATCAAGGGTGTCTGCTGCTTTAACATATCTTTATCTAGCTTTCGTAAATTCATTTTCTCTGCCATCTCAAATCTCCTTTACGGTATTTTCGTCTCATTATAGCAATCTTACTGAAAAAGCACAACTTTTTTGCAAAAAACAATTGCAAAGCTTCCTGGTTTTCTATATAATCATATTGTTGCTCCGATAGCTCAGTTGGTAGAGCACTTCACTCGTAATGAAGGGGTCATCGGTTCGAGTCCGACTCGGAGCTTTCTAAATATGATTGATTTATAGCGGTTTATCCATTGATTTTACTGGGGTTGCCGCTATTTTTATTTCCCTTTTTAATTAATTCATGAATATTCTTTTTCTTTTTAATATAGTCATTTTACAGTCATTTTATAGTCAAAACATTTTTTTCGAAAAAATGTTGTCAAAACTTTCCTCTATTTTCAACGCTCTGAGCACTATTTTAGTACAAAAGATGTTGTCAAAAACCAAATCAATATTAACAGTATTTTATCCACACATTCAATAATCGAAATCTATGCAAATGCGTAATTCCAATGATTCTTCGTATCCTGGGGGTGTGCGTTCACAAGTGCCTCAAATCCCCCAAACAGAAACAATATCATAGGAAATCTACTGCTAGAATTTTCAATTTGGGGGAAATGAGTCAAATAAGCAGGTATCTCCTCCAAGAAATATAGATACCCTGGGGCTGTCGAAAATAATAATCCGAAATTCCTCCAATGATGATAAATCCAAATATAAATCGTCAAGTATCTCCTGTATTTTGGAGGCATTTAACAGATATATCGATATTTCCCCCAAGGAACTGACGATTACAGTTTTATCAAAATACTTCCATCTTTTTATTCCTGCAAATAATTTACTATTTTACACATTATTTCATTGCACAAAGCACCAAGTTATGATAAAAAGAATATAGTCAAAATCAGGAGGGTTTACCATGGATTTTATTACATTAGAACACATTTCCAAAAGCTATGATGGAACTTTAATTCTTGATGATATGAGTCTTTCCATAAAAGAGAACAGTTTTGTCACTTTGCTGGGGCCATCCGGCTGTGGTAAGACCACCACGCTGCGTCTAATTGGCGGCTTTGAAACGCCGGATGCAGGACGCATTTACTCTGAGGGAAGGGACATTACTGCGCTTCCTCCCAATAAGCGTAAACTGAATACTGTATTCCAGAAGTATGCCCTTTTTTCTCATATGACCATTGCAGAAAATATTGCCTTTGGCTTAAAAATTAGTAAGAAAAGCCAGGCTTATATTAACGATAAAATTAAATATGCCTTAAAGCTGGTAAATCTGGAGGGTTTTGAAAATCGTTCGGTAAATTCTCTTAGTGGAGGACAACAGCAACGAATCGCTATTGCAAGGGCTATTGTAAATGAACCTAAGGTTCTTCTTCTTGACGAGCCTCTAGGAGCACTGGACTTGAAACTGAGGCAGGATATGCAGTATGAGCTGATTCGCTTAAAAGAGGAGCTGGGTATTACCTTCATCTTCGTTACCCATGATCAGGAAGAAGCACTTACCATGTCAGATACCATTGTGGTAATGAACCAGGGCTATATCCAGCAAATTGGCAGTCCCGAGGACATCTACAATGAACCGGAGAATGCATTTGTTGCTGACTTCATTGGGGAAAGTAACATTATTAATGGTACGATGATTCGGGATGAGCTGGTAGAATTTCTAGGTACCAAGGTTCCCTGCGTAGATACCGGCTTTGGAGAAAATAAACCTGTGGATGTGGTCATTCGACCGGAGGATGTTGAATTAAAAGAACCTGGAATGGGCTTTATGGATGGCGTGGTTACTTCTCTCCTATTTAAAGGGGTGCACTATGAAATCGAAGTTCTGGCTCATGGATATGAATGGTTAATACATACAACGGAACTGGTTCCCGTAGGTACCCAGGTAAGTCTTAACGTCATTCCATTTAACATCCAGATTATGCACAAACCGGAATCATCAGATGAGGAGGCGACAGAAATTGAAGGGTAAATTCAAGCAACAGCTGTTAGCTGGCCCATATGTACTGTGGATTGTTGGTTTTACCATTCTACCTATCGCTATGATTCTTATTTATGCCCTGGGTGATGGTAAGGGAGGAATTACCGCCGCAAATATTCTAAGTATCCTACAGCCTATTCATTTAAAAGCACTGGTCACTTCCTTAAAGCTGGCTTTTATTGCTACATTTGTCTGTCTGATACTGGCCTATCCACTGGCGCTGATTTTAAATAATATCCAACTTAAGCAGAAGGATTTTATTGTCTTTCTATTTATCCTCCCTATGTGGATGAATTTTATGCTGCGCATCCTTGCATGGCAGTTAATTCTTTCTAATAACGGAATCTTTAACCATGTCCTTTCCTTTTTACATTTACCGACACAGCATCTTCTATATACGCAGACTGCTGTTGTTTTTGGAATGGTATATGATTTTCTTCCCTTTATGATACTGCCTATTTATAATGCAGTATCCAGAATCAGTCCAGATGTAATTGATGCCGCCAAGGACCTAGGTGCCAATGATTATGTAGTATTGCAAAAAATTACAATTCCATTATCTCTATCCGGGGTCATCAGCGGAATTATCATGGTATTTGTTCCTTCCCTAACCTCCTTCGTCGTATCTAATCTGCTGGGTGGTGGAAAGGTATTACTCATTGGAAATGTGATAGAACAGGAATTTATGCAAAGCATGGATTGGAATCTTGGTAGTGGTCTATCTATTATTCTGATGGTGTTTGTATTGTTATCTATGGCATTTACCAATAAATTAGATAAAAATGGAGAGGGGGCAATGATATGGTAAATACAAAAAAAGTTGTCTCCAGATTATATATGGGATTGATTTTTCTTTTCCTGTATCTTCCTATTATTGTTTTGATCCTGCTCTCCTTTAACAACTCTGAATCCAGAGCTTATTGGGGCGGTTTTACGCTGCAGTGGTACCACCAGTTGTGGAATAATTCTACCATTATGACTGCCCTTTATACCACACTGCGTATCACCTTTGCATCCTCTATTATCGCTACTATTATAGGAACCGCGGCGGCCATGGGTATTTCTGCTATGAGAAAGCGTAATAAGGCGATTATGCTGGGTGCTACTAATATTCCATTATTAAATGCAGATATTGTAACCGGTATTTCCATGATGCTGCTATTTGTACGTTTTACCAATTTAAGCGAGGCTACTGTACTCATTGCACACATAACATTTAATATTCCATACATTATCTTAAATGTTACGCCAAAATTAAATGCATTAAATACCCAATCCTACGAAGCAGCGCTAGACCTTGGAGCTACACCACTATACGCCTTCTATAAGGTTCTTTGGCCCGAGCTGGTTCCCGGGGTGCTTAGCGGCTTTCTCATGGCGGTAACCATGTCCTTAGATGATTTCTCCATTACCTATTTCACCAAAGGCCCTGGGGTAAACACCTTATCTACCATGCTGTATACGGAATTACGGAAAGGAATCCAGCCAGAGTTGTACGCCCTGTCTACAATTCTATTTGTTGTAGCATTCCTACTGCTTCTTGCAATGAATTTCCGCTCCCTTCGCAGCAATGAAAAATAACTGCCTCTTAGAGGCATTACAAATTGGAGGAATAAATAGATGAAACACAAGTCATTGGTTCTATTACTGGGTGTTCTCATATGCACTTCGCTCACCGGCTGTGGGGAGAAGAAAAAAGACTCCAGTCTTGTTGTTTTAAATTATGGAAAATACATTGAGCCCTCAGTGATCCAGGAGTTTGAGGACACCTACGGTATTGATGTAAAATATGAAGAATACGAAAGTCCGGAAGAAATGTATACCAAATATAAGGCCGGCTCTATTGATTACGATGTCATCTGTACCTCCGATTATATGGTAGAGAAATTAATTGGGGAAGATGAGCTTCTCCCTATTGATATGGACCATTTGTCCAATCTAGATAACATTGATCAGCGTTTTATGGATTTATCTCGAACCTTTGATCCTGATAATCAGTATTCCGTCCCCTACTTCTATGGAACGGTTGGTATCCTGTATAATACCAAAATGGTTTCAGAACCTGTGGACAGCTGGGATATTCTATGGGACGAGGAATATAAAGGCTCCATCATCATGGAAAACAGTGTTCGGGATGCATTTCTTGTTCCGCTGCGCCGCCTGGGATATTCCATTAACACCACAAGCACCGGGGAATTAGATCGGGCCTTACAGGAGTTGGAGTGCCAAAAACAATTGGTATATGCATATCTGGTGGATGAGACAGCAGATGCAATGATTGCAAATGATGCTGCTCTCGCTGTTGTTTATTCTGGTGAAGCAGCAACTGCCATGGAATATAATGAGGATCTTGCCTATGTAGTTCCCAAAGAGGGCTCCAATATCTGGATTGATTCCTGGTTTGTACCCAAAACATGTCAGCATTATGACGAAGCCATGCTATGGATTGATTTTCTCTGTGATAAGCAGGTGGCTATGGATAACTTCAACTATGTGTGGTATGCCACTCCTAATACTGGTGTACTGGATGCGTTAAGTGAAGAAGAAAAAGAAGATGAAACAATTTTTCCTACAGATGAGACCCTAGATAACTGCGTTGTTTATAAAACCTATGATAATAAATTAAACAGTTATTTAAATCAGCTTTGGAAGAAATTAAAATCTTATTAAAAATTAATAGATATTTATAAATTTTTAATTGCATCTAGAATAAAAATCTGATAA
>CAZYYO010000060.1:0-13761 GCA_964650965.1 uncultured Lachnospiraceae bacterium
ACTTAAAATCCTGTGGTGGCGACATCGTACCGGTTCGATTCCGGTCGCCGGCATTGAGTAGCAATACTCAAACAATTTATTTATGTGTGTGTAGCTCAGCTGGATAGAGCACTTGGCTACGGACCAAGGTGTCGGGGGTTCGAATCCTCTCACGCACGTTTATATTGAAGGAAGGCAGGACAAATGGTTCTGTCTTTTTTTGATAGTTCCAGACAAATTGTGAGAATTTTGTCGAATGAATTTTTTGTATCATACAGAGCATTGTGCTACAATAAACAAAGAGTTTGTTTAAAGAACTGAAAAAATACTATTGGAGGATATAATGAAGACCAAGTATACAGATATGACAGAACATAATTTGGTTATGACACTTACATTGGAGGATGATTCTGAGAGAAAATGTGCGGCGTTATGTAAGATAGTGATGGAAGAAAATACCTATATGATTTTACTTCCGCTTTTAGATAGTGGAGAACAGGACATGGAGGGGGATGTATATTTCTTTCGATTTGCAGAAGATGAATGGGGGAACCCAATTTTAAATAAAATAGAAACAGAAGAGGAATACCTCAAGGTGGCGGATGCATTTGATCACTGGCTTGATATTATAGAAGAACAGGAGCAAAGATAAAGGAACGGTAAGCATTCATAAAATAAACAAAGCATGAGATTATTTTATAGGGCAGTGTTGTTGTAACAGACAATATTGTCCTATTTTGATACTTATCAGTAGACATAAAGTGTATTATAATAGATAACACATATCATAACAAATCATAAGGAAAAGTCATATGAAGCATTGGAAGAAAATATCCAAATCCAGTTTGGCAGGAATACTGATTGCTCTAACAATATTATTATCTGCTTGTAGTGCAGAGACTACGGTGGATTCGGAGTCAGAGGCAGGTCAACAGACCAGTACGTTAGAAACAGAGCAACCTGAAAGCAATGATGATCCGTCAAATGTTAGCCAAGAAGCGCAAAGTACAATTTCATTAGATAATATACCATCATATTCAGGAACGGCATATGTGGAGATTCATAATAACCAGCCAGTATTTTCACAGGAGGAATTACAGGCAGCCAAATCCTCCTATGAGACTTATACACATCTGGATTCATTGGGAAGATGTGGTGTGTGTACCGCCAGTATAGGAACAGATATTATGCCCTCTGAAAAGCGCGGGGCAATAGGTTCGGTTAAGCCTACGGGATGGCATACAGTGAAATATGATACCATTGCTGATAGATATTTGTATAACCGGTGTCATTTGATTGGATATCAGTTGACCGGGGAAAATGCAAATGTAAACAATCTGATTACTGGTACCAGATATCTTAATGTGGAGGGAATGCTACCTTTTGAAAATATGGTCTCCGATTATGTCCAGCAGACGAATCATCATGTTTTGTATCGTGTTACTCCAATATTCCAGGGAGACAATCTAGTAGCAAGTGGAGTGCTTATGGAGGCACAATCGGTTGAGGATCAGGGGAGCGGTATAAGCTTTTTTGTATATTGTTATAATGTGCAGCCAGGTATAGGTATAGATTATGCTACGGGAGATAGCTGGCAGGAGAACACAGTACAGACGCAAGGGGACAATCAGATTCAGGATACTACTACTTCAGAATATATTTTAAATACCAATACTAGAAAATTTCACCGACCTTCTTGCTATCATATAAAAACCATTAAGGAAGATAATAAGGAGAGTTATACTGGTTCACGAGACGATTTAATCAATCAGGGATACGAACCATGTAAGACCTGCAATCCATAATATGTAAGAAAAAAGGAAGAGGACGAAATATGGAGATAAAAACACAACAAATCAACCGTGAAGACTTACTAGAACTAACTAGAAGAATGACCGTAAAAAGAAACTGCTTTAGTCGAATTGCAGGGGCATATATTGATGAGGATGGATATGTTGATGGAACATTCAACAGACACTTTTGGAATTTAAAGGAATCAGAGCAAGAGGATAACCTAGAACTGGCGAAACATGTCCTCTTTGGAGAGACGAATGTGGCTGTGAAGGAATATTTATTAACAGAAGAAAACCAGCGTCCAGGCAGCTTCTATCAGATGTTGATGGCATTAAAGGACACTACATTAAAGAATGATGCTTTATTAGATGTTCTATATGAATTTATGGCAGAGGAGTGGGAAAGTACCAGAAGCTATGCCATCTATTATTATTATGGCAGCTACGATATTCCAGCAAAAGCTAGTGATGGGGAGGTGCTGGAGGATTCCCAGGAGGTATATCAGTTCCTGGTATGTGCCATATGTCCCATTCATGATGATTATGAGCCGGAGAAACCGGTTGCTGGGTTTTTATTTCCAGCATTTTCAGAACGAAGTGGAAATTTAGATGGCATTGATGTTTTTGCAGTAAATGATGATTATAGGGAGAATCTTTTGAATATTATAATGGGATAATAAAAAGGAACCCACGTTATATATGGGTTCCTGTAATAGATTAATCTAGGTAATTCCACTCAGACACATCGGTCCATCCACGCTTCCCAAGGTATTTCTCCAAATCCATTTTGGCAATCTGTTCCTTAGGTATATTGGAATTCATCATTCGTGCCCATCCACCTTTGGATTCACTAACAGTAACAGCGTCTTCTGGGCGAAGTACGTTCATCATACGTTCTCCGGCTTCGAAGCGTCTTGCATTCTCGCCAATGATTTCCAGACTTCTACCAGTTCGATGAGGAACCTGTGGCGTGCAGTGTGGAGTGATATATACACTGGGGTGATTCCACAAAGGATGATCACTAGGCAGTGGCTCTTCTTCTGTTACATCAAGACCAGCACCACCAATGAGCTGTTCATCTAGGGCACGCATTAAATCTGCCGTGCATACGATACCGCCACGAGCCATATTTACCAAAAAGGAGTCCTTCTTCATTTTCTGAAAGGCTTCATAGTTCATCATGTGATAGGTTTCATCTGTCAGGGCAAGGGTTAAAACCACAAAATCAGATACAGATAGTAATTCATCTAAGGAATCCCCCTCATCTCCAGCCAGCTTTTTTTTTGCATAGTCATATCCCTTGATTGGAAATTTATCAAAGCAGATGATTTCCATTCCCATGACATGTAAGCGATCTGCCAGCATTCTGCCGTTATTACCCATTCCAACGATACCTACGGTACGTCCATAAAGTCCTCGCCAGGTATTGGAACCGTCTACGCCCCATTGCCCTTTAGCCTGTGCAGCTAACAGCTCCTTGGTGTGATAACAGTATTGCATCATAAAGTAAATACAGTGTTCAGCCAGTACCGGAGCCGAACGTCCGGCAGCTCCTGTGACGGGAATGCCTTTGGCAAATACTTCAGGTCTTGCAGAACCATTTAATCCAGCGTGGTCACAGTGAATCCACTTTAAGGTGTTATCACCTAATAAGCAATTGTCTACATCCCCCATTAGGATTGCCAGGTCAGCATCCTTAGCTTCTTCTTCCAGCTTTTCTTTGTCATAAAAATCTACGTATACAAAGTCAGCATTTGGAAAAAGATTTCGGAGTGCATGCATATCTTCTTTGTTATACCAGACTGTTGTAACAACTTTATTAATTTTAGCCATGTTGTGTCTTCTCCTTACGTTTTTATTGATTTCATTATAGATAGAAATGAGAGAAAAGATTAATCGTAAATTTGTCAACAATGTTCCGGATTTGCTATCATTGGGAAAAATAACGAAAAAAGTTATAAAAACGCTAAAATTGATTACAGATAATATAAATATAAATATTGTTGGTATTCCCAAAAACTCTGTTATAATATTACTATCAATCGCAGTGCTTTACGATGGCATTGCCTATGCATCTAATGTACCAAAGATTCAGGAGGCCGCTATGAAACAGCAGACAAAAAAGATGAAAGAAGCAATCCAATTTGCCACCCATGCACATCAGGGAGCCGTACGAAAAGGTACCGGGATTCCGTATATTGTACATCCCATAGAAACCATGGAGCTAGTGGCGTCTATGACAGATGACGAGGATGTAATTGTAGCAGCGGTACTTCATGATGTAGTGGAGGATACCGCATGCACCCTAGATGAGATACAGCAACACTTTGGAAAACGAGTAGCTTCTCTGGTTTCTTTGGAAAGTGAGGATAAGCGAGAAGGGCAAAATAAAACTGCAACATGGAAGATTCGAAAGCAAGAGGCACTGGAACGGGAAAAAACGGCACCTCGGGAAGCCAAGATGATTATGCTTGCTGATAAAGTCAGCAATATGCGATCCAGTTTACAGGATTTTCGAAAGGAAGGAGATCATATCTGGGCAAAATTCAATATGAAAGACAAGAAGGAGCAGGAGTGGTATTACCGAAGCGTAGCAGATGTTCTTGTGGAATTAAAGGATGAGACGATTTATCAGGAATATTTGGAGATGCTAGAGGAAGTATTTGGTTAAGATAAGCATAGAAATGAGGCTAAAATGAAGACAACGGAAGAAAAAACAAATGTTATGCGTCTATTAGATAGAAAGAAAATAGAGTATCAACACTATTGTTATGCAGAATCCGGGATTACCAATGGGGTGGAAGTGGCGAATTATCTAAATCAAGATGCCCGAAAAGTTTTTAAAACATTGGTCACCACTGGAAAGACAAACAAACATTATGTATTTGTTATCCCAGTGGCAGAAGAACTTGATCTAAAGAAAGCAGCGAAAGCGGTAGGAGAAAAATCCATTGTAATGCTAAAACAGAAGGATTTACTTCCCCTTACTGGATATATTCATGGAGGATGTTCCCCCATTGGTATGAAAAAACAATTTGTTACCGTGGTTCATGAAACAGTACAAGAATATCCAACCATGATATTTAGCGGTGGCAAGGTTGGTTATCAGGTTGAAATCAGTTATCAGGATTTAAAGAAAATGATTCCCTGTTCCCTAGGAGATATTGTTGTTTCCAAATAATCTCGCAGAAACCTGAAGAATGCCAGGGTTAATCTTTAAAGCTTCCAGAGCTGCTTTATCTTTTGGAGTGGCTTCTGTGGACTTTCGGCGGCACATCATGTCATTTACCTGTCGCACTTGTGTAAGTACTTTAGATAAGTCCGTACAATCTTCACTTAATGAAGGATTGGCTTCACAACTTGCAATAACTTGCAGCATAAGATGCAAATCACCATTTAGATCAGATGCTTCCATAAGAATGTCTGGTCTTTTTTTACGCATTTCTAAAAAATATGACTTTGCACCCAGATAATCTCCTTGTTGAAGAAGACGAGCTAAGACCTCTTTCACTTCTGAAGTTTCTGTTTTTGCACCAATGATGCCAACTTTGCATTCTTTTACTCTTAGCTGATTATATTCTACCCATATCATAAGGAGAAATTCGGAAATGAATCCGTAGAGACGTTTGTGATAGTCGTCATAGGCATCCAAATCCAGACGGGTTTCCAGTTTTAAGAATATGGGAAACAGCCATTTGCAATATTTATCTAATATTTCCCAGGGACAAATCATGATATTGCCAAAATAGGTATGATTCTCATGTACCCGTTTCTCATACAAAGGATAGTAGTGAGGATAAAGCTCCTGAATCACCTTTCCAGTTTCTACTAAATCTGTAGGATTGTGATTTTCTCCAAAACCATAAAAGTATGAAAAATTCAGGGAAAGTTTCTTAGAAGTGAGAATATCGTAGTCTCGAAAAAGACGAAACAGTTCCTGCTTAGTAAATACCAGACCAAAATCATTTAACAGATACCTGCGGTAGTGACAGATACCAACATAATCTAGGGTTTTGACATTCTTCCAAACCCAGTACAAGCCGGTAAGTTCGCTGTAATAACAATTTTTATTTGAAATATGCTCCCCAGTGTTATCCATAAGATATCCAAGAGGGTCGTGATTGGCGCTTCCTACCTGCAATGGGATATACATGGGATCGGAAAGAACTGAAAAATGCTTGTGAGTCATGGTATAGATTTGTATGTTCATAGTACACCTCCAGTTAGATTATATCATATTTATAAAAAATACTTGGTAAAATGTTAAAAAGGGGGTATAATAAATATGTTTACAAAGATCAGGAAAGCATAAATGCGGAAAGGGATGCAGGTATGTCAGTAGCAATTGGTCAGATTAGTGGCACAAGCATGAATCGAATATCCGGATTGAACTATGTGAATAAGAGGTCACAGGCGTATCCATTGGAAAATGATGCACAGGTATCTGATTCCTACGTTCAGTCATTAGAACAGGTGAACAAGACCACTGGAATTCAAGGGGTTGAAGCAACAAATCCGGTTCAGTATGCCAATGCAACGGCTACTTCAAGATTGGAAGAAGGCCAGAAGGTTAATCAACAATTGAATGATATTGCTGCAGAGTTTCAGGGAATGAGTACCTATTATGATGAGGGAATGGGACAACAAAGCTATGGATTAGTTGGACGTACCTTTGATTCTTATGCATAGCAGTTAAATGATAGCTTTTTTATTGCCTGAGGCATTTTGTCTCAGGTATTTTCATGTACGGATATTTTAAATGATATTGGAGAAACGATTATGAATAGTATGGTTGTATTTCAACAGATGTTGGTTTTATTTGCCATGATGGCAGTAGGATATGTGGTATATAAGAAGCAATGGGTAGATGAGTATTCCAGCATTAGTATATCCCGACTGGTTGTGAATGTGTTTAATCCTCTTCTTGTAATTAATGGTGTTATTGGAAAAGAGCAAAATGCAGACACATCACTGGTGGCTGAGAACTTTAAATTTATTATTCTGTATTTCATTATTATTATAGTGGTTGGATATATTAGTAATATTATAATCCCGGTGAAAAAAGAAGAAAAAAATCTATACCAGCTGATGTTTACCTTTTCTAACGTTGGCTTTATGGGAATACCGGTTATTTCTAGTATCCTTGGCAAAGGCTGTATTATCTATATTACTTTTTACATTTTGGTTTATAATTTTTTGTTATACACTTATGGAGTAAGATTGGCTCAGAAGGGAAGCAAAGTAAAAGAAAAGGGCTTTACATTCAAAAAAATAATGAATCCAGGGGTGATAGCCTGTATTTTTGCAATCATCATATATCTTTCTAAGATTACCATCCCTTCAGCATGTATTACTTTTTTTGATTATATGGGAAATGTAACAATTCCCCTATCGATGATGATGATTGGCATTTCTATTGCGAGACTTCCTATAAAACAGATTTTTAATTGTGGAAGATTATATTTATTTACCATTCTGAAAATGTTGATTGTACCAGTGGCAGCTGCACTGATTTTACGAAATGTACCTGCTACGGCAGATATATTTGCAGTCTTTATTTTAATGCTAGGCATGCCGGTGGGAAGCATTGTAACAATGATAGCCAAGGAATATGGTGGGGATGATGAAGTGGCAAGCAGGGGGATTGTGTTAACTACGCTGGTATCAATTATTAGTATTCCCATCATATCATTACTTCTCTAATGGAAACTAAAGGAAAAGAAAGAAAATAATAGTAAGAGAAAAAAGAAAAGTAAAACAGTAAAAAAGACCGATGCTATCGGCCTTTTTTGAGGGGAGTATAAATAATTAATAAGGGGTGTAAAAGGAAACTTCCCTTTTACGAGACTCATTATATAACAAAGTGAGTAGAAATTCAAACACTTTTACCCGTTAAATTATTAAAATTTTATAAACAGTAAAATTTCATACAAATTGCCATGGAATAATCGTTAGATAGAAAGTATAAATCCTGATAAATCACAGATACTATGTCTGTAATACAAATAGAATAAAAACCAGGAGGAAAAAACCATGGCAAGAAATTCATCAAACAGTAATTCTTATAGTAACAATAACTCTAACAACAATAACTCAAACTGCAGAAATAGTTATAACAGCAGCAGCAACAGCAACAACAGCAACAACAGCAACAACAACAGCAACAACAGCAACAACAACAGCAACAGCTATAACAACTCCAGCAACAGCATGAACAACAGCTCCAATAGCAACTCTAATAGCAATTCCAACAAGAATTCTAATAAGAATTCCAGTAAGGATTCCAACAAGAATTACAATTCTTATTAAGAGCAGAAGGAACGAATTACAATTATTGTCATAATATGTAATAAAAGAGCAGGTCGCTTGCGGCCTGCTTCTTACATAAAAGAGGGGAATTTTATATGAGCATTACATTTGTGACACCAAAACAGTTGATGGAACTTCGGAAACAGGGAACCGTGATTATAGATATGAGAAGCAACCAGGAATACTGCCAGGGACATCTACCCTATGCCATCAATCTTCCCTATGAGAGCTATGAGCAATGGAGACGAATGCTTTCCTCGCAGCTGCAGGTGGGGTTATATTGCAGTAGAGGAAATGTTAGTCTATATGTTGCTCATAAGTTAGACCAACGGGGGCAGAAGGTATATACCATTTGCGGAGGAATTCATGAATATGAAAATTCCTTTACAGAACCCTGCTTAGGCGAAGTTTGGGAAGTGGAAAATGATTGACAGTCATTTCTATAAAAGCTAATATTAACATAGGAAAAAGAACACTTGAGAAGAAGGAAATTATATGAATACAATAGAATTAATTGCTCCATGTCATTTTGGACTAGAAGCGGTTTTAAAACGAGAAATATATGATCTTGGATATGAAATTATCAAAGTAGAAGATGGCAGAGTGACCTTTGAGGGAGATGCAGAAGCTATATGCAGATCTAATATTTTCCTGCGCACGGCAGAAAGAGTTCTGATTAAAGTTGGGGAATTTAAAGCGACGACCTTTGATGAATTATTTGAAGGAATTAAGCAACTAGAATGGGAACAATATATTCCGAAGAATGGGAAATTTTGGGTGACAAAGGCGGCCTCTGTAAAAAGTAAGCTGTTTAGTCCCTCTGATATTCAATCCATTACAAAAAAAGCCATGGTAGAGAGATTAAAGCAAATTTATCATGTGGAGTGGTTTGCTGAGGATGGACCATCCTACCCAGTAAGAATATTTATTATGAAAGATGTAGTGACCGTCACAATAGATACCACGGGAATATCTCTTCATAAGCGAGGCTATCGAACCTTAAGCAGTAAGGCACCCATTTCTGAGACGTTAGCTGCGGCACTTATTATGCTGACACCCTGGAGACATGATCGTATTTTAGTTGATCCTTTTTGCGGTAGTGGAACCTTTGTCATAGAAGCGGCAATGATGGCAGCGCACATTGCACCGGGAATGAATCGCAGCTTTACCGCGCAAACCTGGAATAATCTCATAGAGCAGAAGCTATGGCAAGAGACAGTGGAAGAGGCAAAGGAAGAGATAGATATGGATGTGGAGACACATTTACAGGGGTATGATATTGATCCGGAAATGGTGAAAATTGCCAGGGAGAATGCCGCAAAGGCAGGGGTAGAGCATATGATTCATTTTCAGCAAAGAGAGCTGAAGGATATGAGTCATCCCAAGAAGTATGGATTTATGATTACCAATCCACCTTATGGAGAGCGGTTAGAGGAGAAGGAGGATTTGCCGAAGCTATATCAACAGATTGGTGAGGTGTATGGGAAGTTAGATGCCTGGTCTATGTATCTGATTACGTCCTATGAGGAAGCAGAACGATATATTGGCAGAAAAGCAGATAAAAACCGCAAGTTGTATAATGGAATGATTAAGACATATTTTTATCAGTACATGGGACCAAAACCACCAAAAAGAGATAAAAAATAGAGGGAATCAATGCGTTATTCGAAAAGGTATATCTTTTTTACAGTCATTTTAATATTAGCATTCTTTTTGAAATTGAACCGTTGGAATGATGAATATTCCGAAGTGAAAAATTTCCGTGGAGCACAGCTGGAGGAAGAGGTATTCTATCCACTGATTGCTAAAAATGTAAATGAAACAGGCATGGCATGTTTGAATTTGGACGGCATGCTGTATACCAGTCTTACAGCGGACATTTTAGTGAATGAAAAGATGCAGTTAATGCTGTCGGTGCCATTTATCCGTCAAGCATTTGATTGTAGTGCCCGTATATACCAGGGAGAGACCCTTGAAATTGACCGTGGAAAGAATACATACCGTTTTGAACTAAATAAATCAGAGGGAACCCGCAATGGCATGCCCTATACCCTGTTAGCCCCTATGGTACAAAGGGAGGGGCAGTATTACGTTACATTGGAGGATCTTTGCAATTTATTTGACTATGCTTATTCATGGGATGAAGCAACCTATATGGCTACAGCAGACAAGAACTCAGATTCTGCAGTAAAGCTCCCATCTAGTTATGATTTGAGAAAAAAACAGAGAACAGCAGCAATCAAGAATCAGGGAACCAGCGCAACCTGCTGGGCATATGCAGCGTTAGGGGCATTGGAATCATCTCTTTTGCCGGAAGTGGAACAATCCTATTCCACGAAGCAGATGGTAAAAGACAATTATTACAATATTGATGCAAGCCTTGGTGGAGATTATACTATGGCAGCAGCATATTTTTTATCATGGAAGGGACCGGTAACAGAAGGGAAGAACAAGCCGGACAAGCATGTTCAGGAAGTTCATTTTTATGACAAAGAAGATATTGACGATATTAAATGGGCAGTTTATCAGAATGGAGGCGTTTCCACTTCTATATATGCCAATGTTTCTACTTCGAATCTAAGTAAATCTACTTATTATAATAAGACATCCAATTCCTATTGCTATTTGGGAACCAACCAGCCCAACCACGATGTGGTAATTATTGGATGGGATGATGATTACAGTAAAAATAATTTCTCCTCTCCGGTCTCAGGTGATGGGGCATTCATTTGCCAAAATAGTTGGGGAAGTGAATTTGGAGAAAAGGGTATATTTTATGTGTCCTACTATGATGCAAATATAGGAGCGCAAAGTGTATCCTATTGCGGTATTGAGTCACCAGATAACTATGATGCAATATATCAGTCTGATTTGTGTGGCTGGGTAGGACAGCTGGGATATAATAAAGAAACCATTACTGTAGCGAATGTGTTTGAAGCCGGGGCGAATGAAAATGTTGAGGCGGCAGGTTTTTATGCATTAGATAAGAATACAGAGTACCAGGTGTTTTTTGTGCCATATTATGAGAATACGGCATCCCTTGCTAAGCGGCAACTGGTAGCTAGTGGCGTGGTGCAGGATGCAGGCTATTATACTGTGAAATTTCAGACAAGCTGGCCAGTACTGAAAGGAGAACGATTTGCCGTGGTACTATCAATTAAGACACCGGGTTCTGTTCATCCAATGGCTATTGAGTACCAATCTGGTGATATGACGAAAAATGTGGATATTACAGATGGAGAGGGATATATGAGTAAGAATGGACTGGACTGGGAAAGCGTAGAGGAAAAAGCAAAGGGCAATCTGTGTTTGAAGGCCTACAGTAGTAAAGCACAGGAGTAAAAGAATCATGGAACATAGATTATTTCGTATCACAGCTATATTGATGATTGTGATTACAGGGATTATGTGCGGTGCACTTTTTTATTTCCCGGACCTTCATACCTATGCACAGGGATGGAAGGATGAAAAGGAGGAACAGCTGCAGCAGAGAAGCTCCTTGTTGTCTTTGATGCAGGATAATACCACCAAGCAGCCACAGACAGAGGAAGAAATGTTAAAGCAGCTTAGGGTGCAGCTTCCAGAAGGTGTTGCGTTAGAGGATGTATTCCTATCGAATCAGTATATGAGCCAGACGCTGGTGATTACCATTCCTAATATTGGAAAGTCATATTTTGAGGAGCATCCAATTGTAGGTGGGAGCGACCATATTGTTGATTTATTCTACGAGAGCGATGGAACATCTGGAAGGATTGATATTGTATTAGATCGCGTATATGAACCGGATGTGACAGTAAAGGATGGCTATCTCTATCTGGGCTTTATACCACCTCATGAAAAATATGAGTATGTTGTTGTAGTTGATGCAGGGCACGGTGGAGGTGCACCAGGCGCTACAAAGAAGGGAATAAATGAGAAGGACATTGATCTGCAAATTGTATGCAAGCTAAAAGAAATTGTTGAGCAAAGTGATGGAAAACTGGGGGTGTATTATACGCGACTAGATGACTCTAATCCATCCTTTGCCAGCCGTGTGGGATTGGCAAATCTATGTGATGCAGATTTATTTTTAAGTGTGCATAACAACTCTACAGCCAGCGGAAGAATGTCATCCATTAGTGGCACTCAGGTCATGTATAGTGAAGGAGATGAGAGTGGAAAATCTCAGGCTTTTGCTGAAATATGTTTGGAGGAGCTGACGAATACATTAGGAAGCAGAAATAAAGGATTGGTTGAGGGCGATGAAATCTATATTATTCGCAATGCCAACATGCCAGTAGCACTAGCAGAAGTGGGATTTATGACGAACCAACAGGAATTGGATAAGTTGAACTCAGAAAGCTATCAGCAGCAGACCGCACAGGCTTTATATAATGCAATTATCAGAACATTGGAGGAACAGCATGAGTAAGAGAATTATTTTTGCAACGGGTAATCAGAATAAAATGAGAGAAATCAAAGAAATTATGGATGGTATGGGATATGAAATCCTGTCCATGAAGGAAGCGGGCATTGATGCAGATATAGAGGAAACAGGGAGTACGTTTGAAGAAAATGCGTTGTTAAAAGCACAGGGAGTTGCGGCACACTGTAATGATATTGTTCTTGCAGATGACTCTGGCTTGGAGGTGGACTATTTAAATAAGGAGCCGGGCATTTATTCTGCTAGATATATGGGAGAGAATACTTCCTATGATATTAAAAATCAAAACATCTTAGATCGCTTAGAGGGAGTACCATACCAGAAGCGCAGTGCACGATTTGTATGTGCCGTTGCAGCAGTATTTCCAGATGGGGATTCTCTGGTGGTGCGAGATACTATGGAAGGTTTTATTGGAAATAAAATTGCTGGTGAAAATGGATTTGGATATGACCCTATTTTCTTTCTAGATGAGTATCAATGCTCATCTGCAGAACTCTCGAGAGAAGAAAAAAATAAAATCAGCCACAGAGGTAAAGCATTACAAAAGATGAAAGAAGAATTGAAAAAATATGAATATATTAATTGTTAGTGATACCCATCGGAAATTAGATAATTTAGAACTGGCAATCCAACAGGAGCATCCGGATAAAATTATTCATCTAGGTGATGGGGAAGGGGATGAAGATATTATTGCAGCAATAGCAGATTGCCCGATAGAAATTGTCAGTGGTAACTGTGATTTCTACAGTGATTTGCCTCGAGAAGTTGTCTTGTCTGTTGGTAGCCACAGAGCACTGCTTACTCATGGCCATTATTATCAGGCAAATTTTGGAGTGGAGCGACTCGTAGAAGCAGCCATAGAAAAAGGAGCAGATCTTGTAATGTATGGACACACACATTGTCCATTGATGGAAGAACATCATGGGGTGCGAGTGATTAATCCTGGAAGTATTTCCTATCCCAGACAGATGAATCGGAAACCTTCTTACATCATTTTGGAAATAGACCCAAAGGGGGAACTGCGATTCCAACTTCATTACATAGATTATGATTAAATTGCATGATAAAAACCTGTGAAACCCTTGTAAAATCAGCCTTTAAAAAAAAGATGAAAAACTTTAAAAAAAGTGTTGACAATGGGACATCCCTATCATATAATATATCTTGCGTTCGGAAAAAACAGAACGCCATTTACCGATAGAACGGGGTGTGGCTCAGCTTGGCTAGAGCACCTGGTTTGGGACCAGGGGGTCGCAG
>CAZYYO010000061.1:0-13348 GCA_964650965.1 uncultured Lachnospiraceae bacterium
TGGCGGATATTAAGAAGTTGAAAAGATAATTTTCAACCTTACAAAAACGTAAGATGATTATTTTCTCAAAGTATTGATTTTACTGGGATGAACGACAAGAGATAAGCAAGTTTACACCACTTTTACACCAAAATTTCAAGAGATATGCAATAGAATAAAGCCTGATATGAATAGAAAACCAATGGTTAGAGAGTTTGAACTATTGGTTTTCTTATTAGCACTTACCTCTTGTTTGAGGCAAATGCATTTTATGTGACGTTATCAAGTTAAGAATTCGATTGATAAAAAACTGACATCAAAGTATACTATTACTATCAGCACATAGAAAGGATGATGGCATGCAGATAGAAGCAATTAGACGAATGGCACATGATATTATTGAAAACGCAGTAATTGAAAGCGACTGCATTGAATATAAGAAATCAGCTAATTTCAAAAATAAAATTTTGAAGACAGTATGTGCATTTGCGAATAACTATATGAACAGAGAGATCGGACTTCTGTTTATTGGGATAGAGGAAGTTGATGATAAAGAAACTGGAGAAAAAGCATATCCTAAGAGACCAATCTATGGAGTTGCAACTGGACTTATTGAGACAACGGAGAATGAATTAAAATCGCTGATTGCCAATATTCATCCGAAAGTAAATTATCATCTAATTATAGATACGATAGATGAAAAGAATTATATTGTGGTTGCGGTTGAGCCAGGCAATGATGGACCTTATGAAACCAGAGATAAGGCCGAAAAGGATAAGAATATCAGCTTAAAGGCTGGAAGATATATTCGAGTAAAGAGAGATTCAAGAGTACCGAATAAAAGAGAAGAATTTGAACTGCTAAAGAAGTTTGCAGATTTCCATTTTAGTTCGGAACTAAATGAGACAGCTACACTTGATGACTTGAGCTATGATTATATGCAGGAATATTTAATTGCTACTAATGCAAAAAGTGATACAAGAAAGCTTTCTAAGTTAGATTTGGCAAAGCATATGGGGCTCATTAACCAGAGCGAATATGGTGGATATCGAGCGAAGAATTTTGCAGTTCTTATGTTTGCGGAGAAACCAGATAAATTTATTCCAGAAGCGACTGTTAAGGTAATAAGAGAAGTTGTTGGAACAGACAAGATGGAAGCCAAGACATTTGATGGACCAATTTGGTTACAGGCAAAACAAATCAGCAAGTATTTTCAGGATAATATTATGGCATCCTATACAGTGAGAGAGTCAGATGTAATAGAACACCGAATTGTATATAACTGGCCGTTGCAGAGCTTTGAAGAACTTGCGACAAACTGTATTCTTCACAAAGAATATGATAAGCCGCAGTATATTGGCATTTATGTGTATCCAGATCATTTGATATTTATCAATCATAATAGACCATTACCGCCTGTTACGATAGAGGATATGAATAATGCGACAGAGTTTCCTGATAGAATGTATCTGAATCCAGAGATTAAAGAAATGTTTTTCAAGCTGGATTTAATTGAATCCTATGGCTCTGGAATCAAGAGAGCAAAGGAAGAACTTGAGACAAATCATTCGCCACAAGTTATGTTTGAACCTTCTAATGAGCTTGATGATTATACAAAGGAAACTATTTATATCAATGAAGAGTATGCCAGGATACAGGCAGAAGAAAAGAAGAAAGGTGACGCTGGCTTGGGAGATAACACCCAAGATAACACCCAAGATAACACCCAAGATAACACCCAAGACGAAATATCTGAAATTAATAAAAAAATTCTATTGTACTGTAAGCAGGAAAAAAGTAAAAAGGAGATTGCTGAATATTGCGGGTATAAAGACCCAAAAAGTTTTGGTAACAGATATTTGAAACCTCTTATTGAACAGAATCTATTAGAATTAACATTACCAGATAAACTACAAAGCAAAAATCAAAAATATAGAACCAAATAATGACAGCGACTATCCAAGAAAAAATGGGTAGTCGTTTTCTTTATTTATATAGTGTGGATACATACAATCCAAAAGTGATGCCTATCGGCATCATATCAAGACCAAACAGCAGCCATTATGAAAAACAGTCCTTCCATAGTATAATAGACCTATCTTATTTTTGAAAAGGGGGGTTAGAATCGTATGTTTACCATTCTCTTATAACAAAGTATTATCCTGGAAGGAATTCTAGCTACACCGAGGCTTTTGGAATGCTGTATTCAGGAATCCAGGCAAGTAGTTTGTCTGAATATCAACGTGCCAGCACACTAGCAGGACTTGGAATGTATCGCAAGAAAGAATTAGATTTAAAAAATAAATAATGCGGTCTATATTGTTATTAAAATTGTTCCTTTCTTCTGGGTTTTGCTATGCCCAATCATATCGTCAGCGAAGCGTGCAATTTCATGTGTCATGTAATATGAGCTGCATTACAAACATCTCGTTATCTGCGGTGAATGATAACAATCCATTATATTTTTCGGCAATTCCTGCGATACTTCTTGTACCAAAACCATGTCCCTTTTCGGATGTAACAGGGAGACCATCACGAATTACAACACCAGCTCGGCAGCTATTTTCAATTTTGATAAAAGTGCGGTCAGGAAGCTGGTTAATGGTGACCTGTACCACTGGAGCTTTGATATTACATACTTCATGGTAAGCATTTTCCAGTGCATTGGCCAGAATAATACACAGATCCTGGGTTGGAATCATGGACTCTGCTGGGATACCCGCAGATACTGCAACTGGAATGTTAACTGCTGCAAATGGTTTTAAGTAGGCAGACAGAATCAGGTTTACCGATAAATTGGCACAGTAGGATTTCAGCTGTGTGGAATCAATGGAGTTACTGAATTCTTCGGTATAAGAAAGAACACTGTCTGTCTCACCATGAAGCGCTGCTTCGTGAATGAGATGGGCAAAATGTCGCATGTCATGGCGGATAACACGAAGCTCGTTCTCTGCATTTTTCAATAAATTCTCCTGCGCGATAATGGAACGTTCTGACGTCTCCATAAGCTGTCTGCTCATTTTCAGCTTGTTCTTCTCATCCTCGGTGATGAAATAGTTATACATATAGAATAAGAGCAATGCAAAGAAAGCAGATACAATTACTTGTATCGATAAGGCAGGCTGTATCACAATCCATTCTGTGAAAACAAACAGAAGGTAAGCTAAAACATATATGAGCACCAGTGGAAATACAAAAAATCCAATATCACGCTTCGACCGGGTAAACAGCTTCTTCATACTTGGAACCACATATCGATAGATTAGGAAGGACAGTGGAATGGTCCATATATTTCTTCCTAACATGTGTCCATTAGGTAAGGTAGGAAATACAAGGGGGAATAAATATGCAAGTACATATCGTGGGATAGTTAAAAAATAGCACATGAGCAGTGAAGAAATACTGGTAATGAATGATTGTCGATACACACATACACATAAGAGGAATAATGGCAGATGTACCACCACAGGATAGCAACTCTCTACAACTGTAAGATTATGAAAGTACAAAATAATACATTGAATCCCTAAAGAGAAAAAAGAAAATAGCAAAAACGAGACGGTGTTTCTCTTCTTCCAAGAAACCCCTAAAAAAGCAACCGTAAAGAAGGCTCCATAAAAATGTGAAAAGATTAGGGATAAGACATTCACAAGATATGACATCATAATGGAAACTCCTTTCTGGAAAGCTCATTGATATAGTTAAAATAGGCAGTTTGGAAAGAATCCAGTGCATACTCCGGGGAAGAGGTCAAAAAGAGAATATGAGCTTTCCTGTCATGCTCTCGAATCAGATGAGCTAGATCAAGACCAGAGGAGAGCGGCATCAGGATATCTAGCAGATAGAATTCATAAGAATATCCGTTTTCTAACTGCTCTGCCAGCTTCGTACTGTCAGAAAAGGTCTGTACAGACATTGGAAGCTTTTGTTCTTTGGAATATCTATCTAACAATTCTTTCATGGATGCAACCGCATCCTCATCATCATCACAAATACAAAATGAATACATCGTTGTACCTCCCAGCTTTAGTAAGATTGATTTTACTATATTATAACGTAGAATCTCTTGCTTTGGGAAAAATTTCGTCCTCGAAAACAGCCATTTCGTCCTCAGATGACAAATTATAACATTATATGTCGTAAGATAAGTTCATGGTAATGGATATCAATTCTCAAAAAAAGGGGAGAGGAATGAAGAAAACAAACAATGAAGTACTGGTAAATGAATATGATACCTGTCCCTTATGGGAGGCATCGAAGCAGACAGCAATAGGGATGCTGCACGAATGCTGGTTTTGCAAATGGTCCGACTTTCGAAAAAGCGAAGAGTACAAAAGTACAGGGCATTGCAGTCATCCAATGAATATGAAAACGGAGGGAGAATAATGAAGAAACGAATAATGAAGAAACAGATACTGAGTATGATATTGTGTATCTGTATGATGCTGAGTCTACTGCCAACCAGGGCATTGGCGGAGGGAACTGGGTCACAGGAAGAAACCAGCACCATAGCGGTCACCATAGGCGAAACGACCACCTATTACGCCGACCAGGCGGAGGGCTGGAACGCGGCAATAGAGGCACAAACCGCCACAGTCAAGCTGCTTGCTGACTGGACGGCAGTAAATGGGAGCTTTGGCACGGGTGCAGGATTTGGTAACGATTATGCTCATACGGGGAATCTCTATATTCCTGACAGCAGAGACATTACCCTCGACCTGAATGGACACAATGTAGATCGAGCTTTGAGCACTCCAACAGGTGAGGGGTATGTTATCTTTATTCATGATACGACTACGACTTCGTCGAAGCTTACAATCTGCGACAGTAGCAGCACTGATGTTGCGAATCAGGGTAGTATTAGGGGCGGCTACAACTCAACTGGCGGTGCAGGCGGAATCTATGTTCTGGGGCAACTGACCCTTACGGGTGGCAACATTACAGGCAATAAGTCAATATCCTGGGGTGGAGGTATCTATATTGGTAACGGTAGCAGCAGATCTTTCACCATGACAGGCGGCAAAATAAGCGGCAATGTCGCAAGCTATAATAATGACGATGACGGAGGCGCAGGTGGTATTTTTTCTTATAGTCCCATTACCATGACTGGAGGCGAGATATCTGGTAACTACGCCTGTGGTAGCTGCCTTGGTGGAGGTGTTTACCTTTATAGCAATGCAACTATGACTGTAGGTGGCACAGCCAAAATCACAGGTAACTATTCCGGTGCAACCTTCAGCTCAGATCCAGCCACAGGTGGTTCAATGGATAATATATATCTTCTCACCGGCAAGACCATCACCTGTTCCACAACAACACCACTGTCAACCGGTGCATCCATCGGTGTGACGCTTCAAGGCAATGGGGGAGAAGGTGCAGTTACCGGCAGCAACAGTGCGGATTACAGCAGCTATTTCACAAGTGATGCAGGGTATGATTCAGTAAATACTGGCAGTGGCAGTTCACAAATCGTAAAGCAGCAAGCAACTGTCGTTGACGCAGAAGAGCCAGTGATTGACACGAACTTAAGCACCACTGAGGTTACCTATAACCAAGATGATACACCAGACAACATGACTATCGTTGCACATAGTACTGACGGCGGTACGCTGAGCTATCAGTGGTATTGGAATACAGTAAATAGCTATGAAGGCATGACTGACATAGTTCAGGCTACTGGTCAAAGCTGGCAGCCATACACAGATATGGCAGGTACCTTTTATTATTACTGTGAGGTGAGAAACTGTAACAACGATGTAAATGGCACTACGGTAGCAAGCACTCGCTCCAACATTGCAAAGGTTACAGTCAAAGCTCCAGCAAGCAACGTTATGAGTGTGGATTTCGATGGGGATGGCGATAACGACCCGACACTCTATACCGACTTTGCGGAGGGCTGGGCAGCAGCCGTAGGAGGCAGCAACACGGCAGACACCACAGTCCAGCTGCTTGCCGACTGGACGACTACAGCAGCACTGGTCGTTCCTACGGGAAAGAGCATTACACTGGACTTAAACGGTCAGACAATCAACAGAAATCTATCTCAAGCTACCAACGATGGTTATGTCCTTTCCGTTGTGGGTACGCTGACCATCATTGATAACAGCACTCCAGATACCGGTACGATTACTGGGGGCTATACAGATACTGATAGTGCAGCCAGTGGCATCTATGTTACGGGAACACTTTATCTGCTAGGCGGCAGTGTGAGTGACAATCAGGAAGGATACGGAGTAATAAGAAGTGGCACAGGCACAATTACAGTTGGCGGTACGGCGGTCATCAAGGATAATACATATGATGACGGTTCCCATGTGTACCAGAGAAACCTTTTATGGGATAAAAGTAAATGCTCAATCAGTGCCACAACACAACTGGAAAGTGGTGCAGAAATCCATATTACAACGAATACACCTACGCTGAGAGGGCAAGTTTTGGTCACAAACAGTAACGTGACCAGTAACACTGCCGACTATTTTGCAACCGATCTTGGCGATGAATATGAAGTGGCAGTTAAAGGAAATTCATTGTATGTGAAGGATAAGACGCGCACAGTGACCTTCAGAATCACCAAGGACGGTGCAGCCTATACCCTGCCAGACGATTATGAGGTCCGTGTGAATAAGCATGGTGAGGATGGCAATGGCGGTGGGGATGGAAATAGCATTACTGGGGAAAATCTACAGAATGGCGTGGACTTGGCGGTGGGAGAAAACGATCTTATCATGCGCAGGAGGACAAACGGCAGTGCATCCGATCAGATGCAGACGGCCATGACTGTCAACGTAACAGAGGGCAGCGGTACCCAGAATATTACGCTAGCGTATTACTCCCTCGATATTAAGGACAGCGCGAACAATTTGAATCTGCTTGGTACAACACTGCCACTGATTACACCTATGATAGAAAATGTGCAGATTGGTGTGATACCTACGCCTAACCGCCGACTGGTTCAGCTCAAATCTGCTACTATGGGTGGAAATGCTATGACAACAAGCGACTATGATTATGAGACCGGAGCACTTGATCTGATAGGTGTTGCAGTTCTTCATCAGGTCACAGGTGCTGTTGCAATCGACATCGAGACAAGTAACGAATTCCCGGTTGCCCTAGACGGCGGCCAGAAAGCAGTTTCTACCATAAACTGGTCGACTAGATGCGATACGTCATGGCTTGGCTCAAACTACGATACACAGACAGAGTGGAGCATATCAACCCCAGCCCAGCTTGCAGCCTTTGCCGCCGCTGTAAATGACGGAAAGGATTTTTCAGAAAAAACGGTCAAGCTTACAGCAGACCTTGACATGAGCGGTTATCTCTGGACACCCATTGGTGTGCTTAGTTATAATAATGGTTCAAAGGCTTTTAGCGGTATCTTCGACGGACAGGGACACTCTATCAGCGGTCTGTTTGAAAATGAACTGACAACGGAAGCTGAAAACGCAGGTGCAGGACTGTTTGCCTTAAACGAAGGCACGATTCAATCACTGACGGTGAAGAACAGCCTGATAGCATCAGACTACAATGTTGCCATTGCAGCGGCTATGAATATGGGTACCATGGATGATGTTCTGGTTAAGAATTCAAGTGTTTTTGCTGAATACTATGCAGGTGGAATCACGGCAGTAAATTATACCACAGTCAAAAACTGCGGCGTGGATGCCAAAATTGTGGACAGCTATGCAGATGAAGCCTGTGGCGGTATGATTGCCAGCACCAACAACGATGGAGCTACCATTCAAAATTGCTGGAGTCTCGGCAGCATCAAGGGAGACTGTATTGGTGGTATCACGGGAGAAAACGCTGGAACCATCTCCAACTGTTGGAGTGCGGCGACTACTGAGAGTGACAGAGAAAGCATTACTCATCACAATGATGTGAATAATACCCATGGTACCATAGAAAATTGCTATGGAATCGCAGGCAAAGATATCACATATACACAGGATGCTGGCACCGTGACAGGCTGCGGAACCTTTGCGTCCGACACGGGAGTCTTGACCGCTGGAACAGTTGAAAACTGCGGCAGTGCACAGACATTCACATATGGCAGCACCAGCCTTTTGACCGCATTAAATGGCTGGGTTGGGGCACAGGCTACACCAGCGGATTATTCCAATTGGATTCAGCCATCCGTGGATGCAGGAACTTATCCTGGCTTTAAGAGTGAGCCTGTTGAGGCGAAGGATTCTATCTTTCAGGCTAAGTTCTATGAGCCACAGCTTTGGGACTGCCAGCGTTCTCCAGCATTCCCAGTGGAGGGACGCAGCTTTTGTATCAGCGGATTAAAAGCACCTTATGACCAGAATCTGCGGAAAATCAATTTTGCCAGCAGTGACGATTATGTAACCTTTGAATATGTGTCTGATCTCTCGGAACTTCCGACTGATGTTCAGAACCGTATTGTAAACTCCGTGAAGTGGTATACCAATGCCACCGAGCAGGAAATTAAGGAAGGTGCCGTGGTGAAGGAAATCCTGCACTCGGGTACAAATCAGGCAACGACTACTACACTTTCTACCTATGGTCTCGTCTGGGCATTGGGTGAGGAAGGCTTCCTCTATACCGCTTTAGATGGTGCCTATAAGTACAGTGGCGGAGTTGGTACCTTTGTGAGCTTCAAGGCACATAAATCCGGCGACAGTGTGATCTATACCACGGATCAGGATAAGCCATACACCAAAGAACAGATTGACAGCAACGATAACAAGCTTGCACCGGAAGAAGGCAAAAAGACCACACCAGATTCTGTGACCTATCAGGAGCTGATCCGCGTCATTGACGGCAGCGGCACGGCAGTTTCAGGAGCAACGGTAAAGATTACCATAAACAGCACCGTATATACCGGAACGACAAACACCAAGGGCTATGTACAGTTTAGCGGACTCCCGGCGCAGAATGTTACGTCGGCAACTGTCCAGTGCGGCAGCTATGCAACGCTAACCTACGGCACAGTTGCAAGTCCCGAAGCAGTGCTTGTTTATACCAATCCATCTAGTGATGGTAGCGGTAGCCAGCAGAATAAGGTGAATGTTACCGTCAGCAAGACCGGAGAAGGCACCGTGGAATATCTCGGCGCGGGAACAGGAACGAATCCGTACACACTGACCAGTGGTGACACTGCTATGTTTTCTATTATCCCTGCAGATGGCTATGAACTGACCGCAGCCACATGGGGGAGCGAGAATGTTCTGGAAAGTTGTCAGAGCGGAATTTTCACAAGGGCTAATGTGACAGAGAACAAGACACTTTCCGTGACCTTTACAGCAATCACATCGACGGATGGCATTGGCAATGTGAAATTTACCACACGTAACCTGTTTGATACACAGCGTTCGGCGGCATTTCCACAGAATGGGCGCATTATGAATTTTTACGGCCTGAAAGCACCTTATGATAACAGCCTGCATACTGTTACTCTAACCAGCGGACAGTATATTAAGTTTGAACTAATCAGCAGTGTGGAGACAGCGGGCAAGACCGATGCATTTTACAATTCCGTCCACTGGTATTCTGGTGCGACCAAGCAACAGGTGGGGGAGGCGGCATACGTCAAGGAAGTGCTATATGGTTCAGACGATGTGAAGATTCGCGACCTCGGCACAGGCATGATCTGGGCATATGAGAACGAGAGCTTCGGCTTCCTCTTTACTGCTCTGGACGGCAGCTATGCTTCGTCCGCAGGCATTGGCACACTGTTTACCTTTAAGCCCGTGACATATGGTTCCCATCTGACACAAACGACCAATGTTATCAAACCTCTGCCATATGATGCGCCTGGGGATGAACTGGACTGGAATAATTACAAACCTGTCATCACCCCTGATAATGGACAGAACATAGACGATACCTATGATTACAGTGGAATCGTTTTGGACGAGAATGGTGATCCAAAATCCAATGTGGAGGTGAACATCGTCATTGGCGATGATACCTATACTGCTACCACTGACGATCAGGGCCACTTTACCATTCCAGATCTTCCTTATGACAGCAATGGCGATTTGACCATTGACGGCAAAGATGCGGGTAAGATTGATCTGACCGATGATGATACCAATGGCTTTGGCAACGACTCCACTGAGCGCACGGATACTGGTGACGACACCAATGTCTATAAGAATGATGGCACAACCTATGAGAAAATGGACAAGGTGACGGTTACCATTGTGACCGGTGCAAATGGCTCAGCTAGCCAGAGCACAACCTCTGTCAGCTACGGATCCAGTCTGGGTGTATTCTTTACTGCAAACACCGGCTATAAGATTTCTAAGATTGCCGTGAATGCCCTGGAGAATGCAGACGCACTGACGGCAGGTGGATATATGTTTAGCAATATCACTACAGCTCAGACCATTGAATCGACTTTTGTGGCCGAAGCAGCACCAGGCGCTAATCAAGGTACTGTGACAAAGGATACCGTGGTTGAGCCAGGAGATCCAACCACTACAATGAACAATTCTGTGGATGATTTAGAGAAAAATGTCTTAACAGAAGCAGAAAAGACAAGAGTAACCAATGGTGAGAATGCAACCATCTATTTAGAGGTAACAGATATTAGTAATACAATCAGTGCGGAAGAAAAAGCATTGATTGAGAAAAAAGCAGATAAAGGCTCCAAGCTTCTATATCTGGATATATCATTATTCAAGAAAGTAGGTAATGATGAGGCACAGAGAGTAACAAAGACTGGCAGCAAGATTAGTGTCAGTATTAAGATTCCATCAGCAATCCTGAATACAGATACAACCAAGACAAGAACCTACCAGATTGTGAAAGTACATGACGGTGTGGCAAGTATCATTGAAGGAACTTATGATGAGAAGACACAGATCTTTACATTTGAAACAGATGAATTTTCCACCTATGCAATTGCTTATAAGGACACAGCGAAGGATGAAACGACGAATACAGATAAGAAGTCAGAACAAAATGCAAGCTCTGATACGAATAATAATCCAGAGCGGACAGAATCACCACTGACAGGAGATAATACACCAACTGCATGGTTGTTCATTCTTACTATAGTAAGTGGAACTGGTCTTATTATTCTTGGTAGAAAGAAAAAGACAGTTAAATAAGGAAATATATACATTCCTTCAGGGATCTTAATTGATTCTTGAAGGAATTTTTTTGAAAATTAATTAGCACTCACCTCTTGACAAAAAGAAGGTGATTTGGTGTAACTTCGTGTAGTGTCGTCAGCTCAGTATTCATAAGAGCTGCGGCACTTTTTCTATGTCATCAGATTTCGTCTGATTTTGTCAAAAGACAAAAAAATGGTCTCATAATTGGTCTCAAGAAATACATAATAATTTTTAATAGGAATATAAGTGAGTCTATATTGACTTTGCAGAAGTAACTTTCTATTATAATTAGACAAAGAACGATGTCGGATGGGAGACACTAAACCCTATTGAAAGGTCGGAATGGAGACCTTAAACCCATTCGATTATAGAGATGAATACTACAAACAAATGTAGGAATGACGCTAGTCATTCCTACATTTGTTTATTTGTTAATTTCTTTATAAGTTTCTCCCCACGCCCATAGAGAGTCAAGGATTGGTTTCAAACTTCGTCCAAGCTCTGTAAGAGAGTATTCCACACGAGGCGGTACTTCGGCATATACTTTTCGTTCTACTAAGGCGTCAGTTTCCATTTCACGAAGATTGGAAGTGAGAACCTTTTGACTTACCTGCCCCACACTTCTTTGCAGCTCACCAAATCTTTTGGTTCCATCAATAAGATCACGAAGTATCAACACTTTCCACTTATTCCCAATTAAAGTTAATGTTGTTTCAACTGGACAAGCCGGTAATTCTTTCTTTGCTGGCATTATTTTATTCCTCTAAATCCTTTATTTTACACAATAGTTTCTAAAAGGTAACTAAAATGTAAACGCAAGTAACAGTGGAATGACAGGCTGCTATCATCCAAACCACTCCTGCATTGATAATTGTATTCATACTTATGCGGGATTACAGCTACGTCTTGCCTGCCAGAAGCTTATGAATCAACAGGATCACGAAGAAAAAACAGGTCTTGCTAAGATTACGCCCGCTTTCAATTTGCCTTCTGATTATGTTCTTCATACGGTGGGGCCGATTGTGAATGGTAAACTGACAGAACAGCATAAAAATTTGTTGGCAAATTGTTATGGTTCATGCTTAGAACTTGCAAATAGCTACGATATACAGAGTATTGCATTTTGCTGTATTTCTACCGGAGTGTTTGTTTTCCCCGGGCAAGAAGCTGCCCAAATTGCAGTAAATACAGTAAAACAGTACCTTACAGAAAATCGTAAAATTAGAAAGGTGGTATTCAATGTTTTTGAATCATCAGATTATCAAATCTACAGGAAATTACTTGGAGCAGATACAGAAACTGAAAATTGAATTAGAAACAGCAGATGCGATTGTTATAGGAGCCGGTGCTGGACTTTCCACCTCTGCCGGTTTTACTTATTCTGGTGAGCGATTTCAAAAATACTTCAGCGATTTTGCTTCTAAATATTATTATACCGATATGTACTCCGGCGGCTTCTATCCATATCAGACCTTGGAGGAACATTGGGCATATTGGAGCAGATACATTTTCATCAATCGTTACATGAAAGCTCCCAAACCTGTTCACGATATTCTTCTCGATATAGTAAAGGAAAAAGATTATTTTATTTTGACAACCAATGTAGACCACCTGTTCCAAAAGTCCGGCTTTGATAAACATCGCCTGTTCTATACACAAGGAGATTACGGTCTATGGCAATGTATGGATGGGTGTGGTAAAACAACCTACGATAATGAAAAACAGGTTCGTAAAATGGTAGAAGCCCAGGGCTTTGAAATAGCATCGGATATGATGTGGGACAATTAAAAAGGTATAAATACGTTGTCGTGTTGTCGAACTATAAGGGGAAAATTCTATTAAGCAGACATAAGGAGCGTACAACGTGGGAGACACAGGGTGGTCACATTGAACGGGGAGAAACACCATTAGAGGCGGCAAAGAGAGAATTGTATGAGGAATCTGGTGCAGTTCAATATGAGATTGTTCCGTTTTGTGATTATTGGGCAGGGAATTCGGATATGGTCAATGGTGCATCTGGTATGGTTTTTATTGCAAATATAATGACACTGGGAGCAATGCCTGAAAGTGAGATGCTGGAAGTCAAAACATTTGAGCATTTACCAGATAATCTGACCTATCCTGCAATTACGCCAGTATTGTTCCATGAATTTCAAAATGCAAGAAAATAAACAATTTCATAATTCCTTTCGGATTTCCTCAATGAATTATTTATGATATAATCATGAAAATAATTACAGCAGTTCCTTGCGGGACGAAAAGGAAAATAATATATGATTAAA
>CAZYYO010000062.1:0-13184 GCA_964650965.1 uncultured Lachnospiraceae bacterium
AGAAAGTGAACAATCTGCAAGTTCATTTAAAAAGAAAAAACTAAAATTACATAAATATGGAGGAATATGAAAATGGCTAAAGAAAAGAAAACATTATTTGAAGAAATGGAATTTACTGATGCAAATATTGCTAAGGAAACACTTGATAAATGTGAAGAAAAATTGTCAAGAAATAAAATTGGAGTTATTGTTGCATTGTTAGTTCCGGTGTTAGACATTGCAATACCAACTATATTAATGGCACTTGGTGCAGCAGAAGATGTGGGATTTACTATATGGATTATTGTTGCACTAGCTGCGTATCTAATAGGAGGCGGACTTTTACCAGCATTAAAATTAGTGTGGAGAGTTACATGGTTTGCTTTTGTGATTATACCAATTTTTCCAATAGATTTTTTGATTGGTGCGGTAGCTTTTTGCATCTCGGGTGCGATAGCTTTATTTTTACCAATCATATTTGTTCTTATGACTAAGCACCAAATTACGATGGATAGAGATGCAGCAAAAGCTTATTTGGCACAATTTGCAATGCCGAATTCAGAAACTGCAGAGAATTATTCTGAACCAGTGTATGAATCGAGTTATTTAGAAAAATAATAGTTTCTAATTAGGGTAAACAGCTTCATATCACTATGAGGCTGTTTTATATTTCAAAAGGAATAGGGATAAAATTATGAAAAATAAAAGAAGGTTATTTCTTGGAGTTATCATTTTAGGTATAGCTTTAATAGTAGGAGGCTTGCTATATTATTTTAGTCACCAGGGGAAGCAATGCGAATATGGTACATATAAACTATATGATAATGTAAAAGTGGTTTCACAGGATTCAGATATTCAGATTCAAAGTATAAAAGAAGGAACAATGTGTTTTACAGGGAAAACGAATCTTCGCAGGAACGATGTCATTGTATCAGGAGTGTCTAATGCAGCACCAGACGGCGGCATTTGGATTTTAGAGGAAAAACCGCAAAAAGTAGGACAATATTATCAGGTAAAAGTTACATATGGAACTTTGTTAGATGTTTTTGAAGAAGCAAATATCAATGCCACCTTTGATATATATGATGATGGATCTATTGTAGAGAAACAAGATGCCAATAATGTTCTTGAAGAGGCTTTCTCTCTTAATGATGTTCACGCAGAGGGCATGGAAACCACTCATTCAAGAGAAATTGGCAAAGCATTTACAAGAGAAGTGACGGAATACAGCACTTTTTCCGGTGAAGTAAAATATAAACTTTCTTTGAATTTTATAATGATGATTGAAGATGGAAATATTGAATTAGAACTAACTTTAACAAATCAATTGACGAGTGAATTAAAGTTGGAATGTAAAGCGAGTTCAGAGAAGGAATTTGAAGAGGACTTGATTAATAAACAGTTAAAACCTATTGAATTTCAAATAGGTACTATTCCGGTAGTGATTAGCCAAGAGGTAGGCGTAACAATAGAGGCAAATTATAAAGTTGAAGGAGATATATGCAATTCGGTTGGTCTCTCAAAAACAAATACAATAGGTTTCAACTACAGCAGTAAAACAGGTAAGGTAAGAGAGATTTTGAATGATAGATATGATTCAGATGGATTAAATCTTCAGGTTACAACCAGTGTAAGTGCTCAGTGTTCCGCAGAAGCAAGCTTATATTACCAGGCTAAGTTGTATGGCGTATTAGGAATTGAAGTTTCTCCAGGTATCGAAGGAAATGTTCAAGGCACCTTAAACTATTCAATAACAAGTGAAAATGGGAAAGGTGGGCTAGAAGGAACGGCAGATGCACAGGTGATGCCAGTGGTAAAGGGAACAGTAATTGTTGACAATCCAATTGTAGGTAAAAATTTATTAACACAAGAACTATTTAAAAAGGAATTTAAGCCTTTGTGGGAAAAACATTGGAAATCATCTAAAACGTCTAAAGAAGATGATATGGATGAATATAAAAAATATGTAGAACAAGATAATTATTTAGTAGGGAAAGAGTATAGTGCCTACCTTGTTCGAAGAGATAATCAGAATGGCTACAATGTGGACTATGTGGGAGATCCTTTTTATAATGGGATTGTTGCATATACCATGGAAGATATGAATTATGATGGAAAAAAAGAGTTTATATGTGTGAGAAGTAAGGAAAATGGAACTCTTAGTTTGAGCTTAGAAAAATTTGATCAAAAGGCAAAAAAACTTGTTGCAGAGCAGGCAGTAGAATTGCATCCCATTGCTACCGATGCAAATATTTGTTTGGCTCAATGGTCTATTATAGGTGAACATGAAAAATATATTTTATATAATTATTATATAGCTTATTCGGCGGTGTCGGATTTTTATTATAGGGGAGTTGCATTATACAAATTGGAGCAAAATAAAATAGTTGAAGTTGCGAAGTATAATTCAGCTGGATCAGATGGGTATACCTATGAGGAAGATCCTGAATATGATAAAGAGGTGCAGAAGGTCTTTCAAGCAGCGGGTAAGCAAGCTTGGGGGGAAGATTTAGATGGTCTGAAAGAAGCTTCGAATTATTTGGATTATATTGATGGTAAGAAATTTGGAGAAATAAGCACAACAGAGATGATTAATGGTGATGATATTCTTTTATGGGAGGAGGAAGTAAGAGAACCAGCTAAGCTTCGGGTGGCAATAGGATATATATATTAGGAGGAGGAGACTGCAATGCCGGCTGACGGAAGTCACAGGTATTACAGTCTCTTTTTCCAACTTTGTTATCCACATTACCCCTGAAACATGGTATAATGAGTGCAAGAGAGCCATGGTGAGCTTGCTCACCTTTGGCGAACGACGAAGACTGATCATGAGCGGCAATATTTACAAAAGAAGATATACTATGTCAAGAGGGGCAGCTTCGCAATCCTACTTCATAAAGACAGGAGCCTACTATGAACGAAAGACAGAAAATACTAATCGTGGAAGACGAGGAAATCAATCGCATTATCTTAAAGAGAATACTGCAGCAGGATTATGATGTGATAGAAGCAGAGAATGGACAAATCGCATGGAATATGATTGTTGAAAAACGGCAGGAGATAACCGCAGTCCTACTGGATATTATTATGCCGGTAATGGATGGATATCAGGTCTTAGATAAGATTAGAGAAAATGGAATGGAAGATTTGCCAATCCTGGTTATGACAGGGGAGGCGGATCCTAAGACAGAGCACAAGGCACTGGACTCCGGAGCTTGGGATTTTGTTACAAAGCCTTATGATGCCCAGGTACTGCTGTCACGATTGCGAAATGCCATAGCAAGGAGCAAGGTTTCCATGCTGGAACAGATTCAGTATCTGGCACAGTTTGATACACTGACCGGATTGTATAACCGTGGTAAAATGTTCTCGGAAACGGAGCAAATGCTTGCGGAACATCCAGAGGATGAATTCGCTTTTGTTCGTATTGATATTGATTTCTTTTCCTTATATACCACTTCCTTTGGAGAAGAGGAAGGAAATCGTTTGTTGAAATATACTGCAGATATGATTCGTCAAGAGATACAGTATTTTCCATATTGCACTTATGGAAGAATTACGGCAGACGTGTTCTGTGTGTGTTGCCCATACACAGATATGGAGATGATTGAGGAGCGAGTGAAGACATCTCAGGAAATACTAAGTGCATATACCCAGGATTATTTGTTGGAATTTTCCTTTGGTATTTACCTGATTGAGGATAAGACGTGTACCATTGATGAATATTACATGCGTGCAACCAAGGGTGCAAGAAAGTGCAAGCATCAGTATGGTGTCAGCATGGGAATCTATGATGAAAAAATAGAAACCAGCATTGCAGAGGAAATGCTGATTGCTAACGATATGGAGACTGCATTGGCACAGGAGCAATTCCTGGTGTATTTCCAGCCGAAGGTTCAGCTATCTAAGGAAAGAGCCTGCGGCGCAGAAGCATTGGTTCGGTGGCTGCATCCTCAGCGGGGCTTGATTTCTCCCGGAGTTTTTGTACCGATTTTTGAACAGAATGGATTTATTGCCAAAGTCGATTACTATGTATGGGAGAAGACCTGTCAGTGCCTTAGAAAATGGCTGGACTTGGGATATTCCCCTAATCCGGTATCTGTAAATATATCTCGAATCAGTTTGTATAATCCCCAGCTGGTAAGTCAGCTGGTAAATCTGGTAAAGAAATATGAACTTCCAACGCCATTACTGCAGCTGGAAATTACAGAGAGTGCTGTTATGACCAACCCGGAGCTAATGCAGGAGATTATTCATGAATTGAGAGAAAATGGCTTCACAATTCTAATGGATGATTTTGGAAGTGGATATTCTTCATTAAATACGTTAAAATCTCTGGAATTTGATGTGCTTAAGGTGGATATGAAATTCATGCCTGTTGGCAAGGAGCTGGAGAAGGGCGAAATCATTCTGGCATCGGTAATTAAGATGGCGAACTGGCTGGGAATGGGTGTAGTAGTAGAAGGCGTGGAGGAACGGCGACAGAGAGATTTTATTGAAGGTGCAGGCTGCGACTGCATCCAGGGCTATTTCTATTCCAGACCAATTCCAGAAGAGGAATATGAAGAGAAATATGTGATTCCTTTGGCAAAACAGCAGGATGATAATACAACTGTCAGTAATAATAGTGTGCCAAAGCATAACGTTACAATTTTGGTAATTGATGATTCTCCGATTATTCATGGCATTATTGAAGCAAATTTCGGTGACGAATATTATATTCATGGATGTGCCAGCGGAGAAGAAGCTTTGGCATATTTGAAATATAATAGAAACAAGGTTCGCTTGATGCTGGTGGACAATTCCATGGATGGAATGTCAGGAATTGAATTTATTGAATATTGCAAGAAGGATGCAGCACTTGATGTGATTCCCAAGATTATGATTACAGCCAGCGAGGTGGTAGGAGATCAGGTGAAGGCTTTTGAGGCAGGTGCCTATGATTATATTACCAAGCCAATTGTAATAGAGGCCTTAAAAGCAAGAGTGAATCATGTTATGAATGTGTTTAACCAGATTTCTACCCATGAAAAGGAAGAAGAGCATTACCGTCAGCAGGCGGAAATAGACACGGCAACTGGCTTGCTGAATAAGGTAACCTTTATTGAAGAGGCTACACGGCTGTTGGAATATGACACTGAAGATCAGAAGGCATTACTGGTAATTGATGTAGATGATTTTAAGAAAATTAATGACCAGTATGGACATTTGTTAGGAGATAAGGTGCTTAAAACCATAGCCACCCAGTTGTCAGAGACATTTCGAACCACGGATTTAATCGGACGATTTGGTGGAGATGAATTTGTGGTTCTTATGACAGGCTTATCTAAGCAGGGAGTGGCCAGACGTAAGGCGGATGAAGTGATTCGTTCTGTTATGTTTGCCTGCAGCAAGCTTGACCATATCAATGTAAGTATCAGTGTGGGAATTGCCGCATCGGAACCGGATGATAATTTTAATACGGTATTTGCCAGGGCAGATCAGGCACTGTATGATGCCAAGACCTCAGGCAAGGCGAAAACAGTCTATTACGGAGAAACGGTATCCAGTGTTACAGAGGGAGAAGATAAGCCTATAGTACTGGTGTGTGGAGAGAATCCGCAGCTGTATCCTTCCATTGCGTTGGCATATGGAGATACTGCAGGCTTTGCACAGATTCGAAGTCTTACAGAGCTTAAGCAGGTATTTGAGAAATATAAAGAGCGAATATCCGTGGTCTGTCTCGATATGGAGAAACAGAAATTAGGAGATTCCGAAGCGTTTTATCAATTTATTTTACAGCAGGGGGGCGGAGAGACAATCCCCATTATTGCCGTTTGTCAGGAAGGCTATTTAGAGCAGCTGCAAAATGCACTTCAGCTTGAGATTGCTGATATTATTACGCTGCCACCTCAGGCAGATGTAATACAAAGACGGCTGTCTAAATTACTGTAGAAGCAGTACAAATATAAAGAAAACGGTTGCAGAAAATATAGCCTCTGCAACCGTTTTTTATACTTTGCGATAGTTGGTTTGATAGGTTTCATTCATCCAGTGAATCAGTGCAACCAGCCCTGCTTCAGAGAAATCCTCCTGATGGGTAATCTTTACATCATCCCCTGTTTTATCATAGCAGTAAGGTCCTGGCCACAAAGTTGCCTGGAAATGCTCCTGCTCCTCTGTTACGATACGTTCTATACGATAGCACATTTCCTTTTCACTGCCGGTAAAAGCAGATTTCTTATAAAAGGGTAATGCCAGTAAATCATGTCTGTCAATCATATCACATACTCCTGTTTAATCATTCTAAATACATTATAAGCTATTTTATTCCATTCATCCATAGGAAAAAGAATGCCACAATATAAGTAAAATGCGGATAAAATATAGTGATAGCATACTTTTAGTAAACTGAATGAATTGATAGGTGAAAAAAAATCATCTTTAAAGTGAAAAAAAGTAATATTATATCTTGATTTTTAAAATACGCTGTACTAGTATAGATAAATAGTATTTTTTTTACAAATTCAGGAGGGAATAATAAGATGAAAAAGAGATTATTAAGTGTAGCCCTGGTAGTGGCTATGGTTGCAACCAGTCTTGTAGGCTGTGGCAGTGGAAACAAATCTTCACAAAAGGATGCAGATAAATTCTACATTGGTGGAATCGGACCTGTTACCGGAAGTGCAGCAATGTATGGAATGGCTGTAAAGCAAGGGGCACAGCTGGCAGTAGATGAGATTAATAAAGCAGGCGGTATCAATGGATACCAGATTGAATATGATTTCCAGGATGATGAAAATGATGCTGAGAAGGCATTAAATGCATACAATAACTTAAAGGATTGGGGAATGCAGATGCTGATGGGTACTGTTACCACAACTCCTTGCCTGGCTGTTGTAGCTGAGACAGAAAGCGACAATATGTTCCAGTTAACTCCTTCTGCATCCGCAGCAGATGTAATTACCGGAGCCAACAGCTATCAGATCTGCTTCCAGGATCCTGTACAGGGTACCTATGCAGCAGATTATGTAGACCAGTACAAATTAGGAACCAAGGTTGGCATTATTTATAACAGCCAGGATGTATATTCTTCAGGAATTGAAGCAAATTTCAAGAAGCAGGCAAAGGATCTTGGATTTGAAATTGTTTCTGAATCTTCCTTTACCAATGATAACGCAACCGACTTTACGGTTCAGTTGAAGCAGGCAAAGGATGCAGGTGCTGATTTAATCTTCTTACCTATCTATTATACAGAAGCTTCTATTATCTTAAGCCAGGCAGCAACAATGAATTATGATGTTAACTTCTTTGGATGTGATGGCTTAGATGGTATTACCGATATGGATAATTTTGATAAGAGTCTGGCAGAGGGCGTTAAATTATTAACACCATTTGCAGCTTCTGCTACAGATGAGCTTACAGCTAACTTCGTAAAGAACTATCAGGCAGCATATAACGAAGTTCCTACTCAGTTCGCAGCTGATGCTTATGACTGTATTTATGCGATCAAGGCAGCGATTGAAGCAGCAGACGCAAAGCCTGATATGAGTGCTTCTGATTTATGTGATGCAATCACCGCTCAGATGTCTACCATTAAGATTGCTGGTGTTACAGGCGAGGAAATCACATGGGATGAGACAGGTGCAGTTGATAAAACACCTAAGCTGGTTACCATTACCAATGGTGAATATGTAATGGATTAGTTTCCATTCTTATAAAAGCGAAATAAAAGGTTAAGGCTGATTTTGTCCGCTACAGTGGTAACTTTCACTGAGACGACAAAATCAGTTTTTCTTTTGTGGATAGTGAGCACTTATGCTATAATAGGTGATATTTATAAATAGAAAAAAGAGGTGCAGTTATGACATTAATTTCATATCTCATTAACGGCATCAGTTTGGGCAGCGTTTATGCAATTATCGCTTTGGGATATACCATGGTTTATGGTATTGCCAAGATGTTGAATTTTGCCCATGGTGATGTCATTATGATTGGTTGTTACACCGTGTTTCTAACCATGACAAAGACCAATATGAATCCCGTACTGAGTACGGTTCTAGCAGTGGTGATTTGCACCATGCTGGGAGTAGTGATTGAGAAAATCGCATATAAGCCATTAAGAAAGGCTACGTCTCTGGCAGTATTAATCACAGCCATTGGTGTCAGCTATTTCTTGCAGAATATGGCATTATTGCTGTTTGGTTCCAATACCGTGTCCTTTTCCTCTGTGATTTCATGGCGTGGACTTTCTCTGGCAAATGGGGAACTGAATATTTCAGGAGTAACCATTGTTACCATTATTTCCTGTTTGGTAATTATGGCAGCACTGATGATTTTTATCAGAAAAACAAAGGCTGGTCAGGCAATGCTGGCAGTTTCCGAAGATAAGGATGCAGCCCAGCTGATGGGAGTAGATGTAAATAAGACAATTTCTCTCACCTTTGCCATCGGTTCCGGACTTGCCGCCATTGCAGGTGTTCTTCTGTGCTCGGCATATCCGGCACTGACACCATACACAGGCTCTATGCCTGGTATTAAGGCATTTACAGCAGCAGTATTTGGTGGAATCGGTTCCATTCCAGGTGCATTGCTGGGAGGAATCCTTCTGGGAATTATTGAAATTCTAAGCCGTGCATACATATCAACGCAGCTGGCTGATGCCATTGTATTTGCTGTATTGATTATTGTACTCCTTGTGAAACCTACCGGAATTCTGGGCAAACAGATTCACGAGAAAGTGTAGGTGAATGAAGATGAATAAAATGAAAAATATGAACAAATCAACAAAAAGTAATTTTATAACCTATGGACTGGTTCTGGCAGTATTTCTTGTTGTACAGATTCTAAACAGTACAGGAAGCCTATCCAGCCTGATTTCCGGACTTTTGGTTCCTTTATGTATTTATTCGGTCATGGCAATTTCTTTGAATTTATGTGTAGGATATCTGGGAGAATTAAGCTTAGGTCATGCAGGATTTATGTGTGTAGGAGCATTTTCCAGTGCATTTTTCTCTAAGTTGATGCTGCATACCATTACCAATAGTACCCTTCGATTCCTGATTGCCATGCTTATCGGCGTAGCAGTTGCAGCTTTCTTTGGCCTGCTGGTTTCCTTCCCGGTACTTCGTCTTAGCGGAGATTACCTGGCGATTGTAACCCTGGCCTTTGGGGAAATTGTTAAGAATGTGGTAAATGTTTTATACATTGGAGTGGACAAAAGCGGTCTACACTTTTCCATGAAGGATCAATCAGCTCTTAATATGGATGATACCGGTACCATGATTATCAATGGTGCACAGGGAATTACAGGAACACCAAAGCAGTCAACCTTTGCCATTGGTATTGTAATGATTCTGGTGTGTCTCTTTATTGTATTTCATTTTGTGAATTCCAGAACAGGCCGTGCCGTTATGGCCATTCGAGATAATAAGATTGCAGCAGAGTCCATTGGAATTGATGTAAATAAATATAAACTGATTGCATTTACCTTATCTGCTGCTCTGGCGGGATTAGGCGGTGTGTTATATGCCCACAACCTGTCTTCTCTGGTAGCATTACCTAAGAACTTCGGATATAACATGTCCATTATGATTCTTGTATTTGTTGTCCTTGGTGGAATTGGTAATTTCAGGGGCTCTATTATTGCGGCAGTGGTGTTAACACTGCTTCCGGAGGTTCTTCGAGGTCTGAATGATTATCGTATGCTGATTTATGCTATTGTATTAATTGCAATGATGTTATTTAACTGGGCACCAAAAGCTTTGGAATGGAGACAGAAGCATTCCCTTAAGAAGCTGTTGCCCCGTGCTGCAAAGGAGGTTTCATAATTATGGCATTACTTGAAGTAAATAATCTTGGAATATCCTTTGGCGGATTAAGAGCGGTAGACCATTTTCAGCTGAAAATCGAAAAAGGGGAATTATATGGTTTGATTGGACCAAATGGTGCAGGAAAAACCACAATCTTTAACATGCTTACAGGGGTTTATACACCTGGAGATGGAAGTATTATCTTAGATGGTACGGACATTACGGGAAAGCATACAGAGGAAATTAATAAGACAGGGGTGGCTAGAACCTTCCAGAATATTCGTCTTTTTGGGGCACAAAGTGTGTTGGATAATGTAAAATGTGGACTGCACAATCATTATAGATATTCAACTCTGACCGGTATTCTGCGATTACCCAATTATCGCAAAATGGAGCATGCCATGGATGAAAAGGCGATGGAGATACTTAAGGTTTTTGATTTAGATTCCGAAGCTGATACCTTAGCGTCTAATCTTCCTTATGGAAAGCAGCGTAAACTGGAGATTGCAAGAGCTATGGCAACAGAGCCCAAGCTGTTACTGTTAGACGAACCGGCAGCTGGTATGAATCCTAACGAGACAGGGGAATTAATGGAAACTATTCAGCTGATTCGAAATCAGTTCGGTATTACCATACTTTTAATCGAGCATGATATGAAGCTGGTGGCTGGAATCTGCGAGAAGTTAACGGTGTTAAATTTTGGTAGTGTCTTAGCCCAGGGCAAGACGAAAGAAGTGCTGCAGGATCCACAGGTAATTAAGGCATATCTTGGTGAGTAGGAGGATGAGACCATGGCAATGTTAGAAGTAAAGGATTTAGAGGTATATTATGGTGTTATCCAGGCAATTAAGGGTATCTCTTTTGATGTAAACGAAGGAGAAGTTATTGCACTGATTGGTGCCAATGGGGCAGGTAAGACCACAACACTTCAGACAGTAAGCGGTATGATTGCTCCTGCTAAGGGGCAGATTATATTTGAGGGAACGGATATTACCAAGATTCCCGGACATAAAATTGTATCCATGGGAATGGCTCATGTGCCGGAAGGCAGAAGAGTGTTTGCACAGCTGTCTGTGTATGAGAACCTGAAATTAGGTGCTTATACCAGAAAAGATAAAAATGAAATAGAAGAAACGATTGCAAGTGTGTATGAAAGCTTTCCACGTCTGAAGGAACGCAAGAATCAGGCGGCAGGAACCTTAAGTGGCGGAGAACAACAGATGCTGGCTATGGGCAGAGCATTAATGTCTAAGCCAAGACTGATATTAATGGATGAACCATCCATGGGATTATCTCCTATTTTGGTAGAAGAGATCTTTCGTATTATTGAGAATATTTCCAAGGCAGGAACCACTGTATTACTGGTGGAACAAAATGCTAAGAAGGCATTATCCATCGCTGACCGTGCATATGTATTAGAGACAGGAAAGATTGCGTTGGCTGGTAATGCCAGTGATTTATTAAATGATGAATCGGTAAAGAAGGCATATTTAGGGGAGTAAGCCGGTTGCAGCCAAAGCAATCAATCAAACATTTTCGGATATCGTCTTAAATTCTTGTGTCGGTTATGGTATTATAGTAGTAGATTTTGCAACGAAAGAATTGGCAGAGCGCATTTATCAGAGTAATTTCCAGATGAAATGTAGCTAGGCACCATAGAATGGAGGCATATATGTCAGGGTTTATAACGTTCGCAATTGTGATTGGATTGATTGTGTGGGGCGAGGTAAGGAAGAATCAGAAGCGGGATGAGCAGTATCGCCAGGTACATCCATATCAGGAACCGGCACAAAAGAAAGCAGCAACGGTGGCTGCAGCTGCACCAAAGAAGCCGGCCAGGGCGAAAACAACACCCTCTTATCAGGATCCTGGGCGTACTACAACCAGTGAAAATCGTACCAAGACAACACCTTCTTATCAGAAATCAGATGATAACACGGTATATCAACAGATGATGCAGACCAGAGCTGATGACCAGGTGAAGAAGGATAAGAAGGAGGCTGACAAGAATAAGCCTCAGACCCAGGCACAGCAGACCGCAGCCTATCGTGCGGAAGCTAACAGCATCAGTACGGATATTGATACCAGTCAGTTCATAGAGGAAGTTTACGATATTATGGTTTGCGGTTATCATCCCGATATGTTGAAACAGCGGGATTTTGTTGGAGAAGGTCTGGAAATGCTTTCTTCTATTGATTAACTAGAAAAGAGGACGAAGCGATGTCTCAGGGAAATCCTGTTTCAGGAGAATTATATCGACATTTTAAAAACAAGCTGTATCAGATTATTACCATTGCAACCCATTCAGAAACTGGTGAGAAGCTTGTGGTATATCAGGCACTATATGGTGACTTCCAAACGTATGTAAGACCTTATGCTATGTTTGTTGGTGAAGTAGATCATGAGAAGTACCCGGAAGTGACACAGAAATATCGGTTTCAGCTGATCGATAGAACGCAGCGGGAAGAATCCGAAGAAGAATCAGATATTTCAGACCTGAAAGAAGAACCGCAGCCAGAGAACAATTCGGTGGAAGAACCGTGGAATGAATTGTCCCAGGTAAATCCATTATTGTTAAAGTTTTTGGATGAAGATGATTTTGATAAGAAATATGATATTGTCGGTGAGATGGCTTCCACCATTACCGATGGAATGATTGATAATTTGGCAGCAAGCCTGGATGTAGTAATCCCGGAAGGCAGTCTGGAGGAACGGTATGCACAGCTGAAATACTGTGTCCGCACCAGACAGCGGTTCCAGACCAATCGCTTTCGTTAGAACAGGCTATGTTTGATATCCATGTTCACTTAGATAGCTGTTATGATATTTTCCATCATAGGTGACGTCCTGGATGAACCAGGCAGGGGGCTGGAAAGCATTTGCTTCCGCTTCACTTTCAAATTCCACCTCGGCGATGATCAAAGGGGCAATATTCTCATGGAAGATATCTAATTCAATGGTCAAGGAATGGGTGAAATCCTCCACCGGCTCCAAAAGAGGAATGAGGTATCGTGTTTTACTGATAATATAGCCATCCACTTTTTCTCGAAGGTGTTGGTAGGATTCCCTGGTAAGGGGGAGATTGTATTCCTCCCGACTCATCATACCGGTGGATTTGTAGGTACAATAATAATTATCATCCTCTTTACGGATGCGTAATACAGGAGCAGTGGATAAATATCCCTGCTCTATTTCTTTATGTTCATAAGCTTCTAGATTGTCTGGTAAATGTGAGATTAGAAATTTTCGTTCTATTTCCATAATAAAACAGCCTCCATTTTAAACGTTGTTTTTTTTATTTGATACAAGCTTTGATTTTTGGGACATAATATATTACTATAACGATAGTATAATAAAACATGGTGTTAGTCAGTAACTGGGTCGGTGTCCGTTTTATTGGTCATATTATCCTAT
>CAZYYO010000063.1:0-13166 GCA_964650965.1 uncultured Lachnospiraceae bacterium
AACAAATATATGTATTTTTATACTATTTTGTTGTATATTTTTACACTTGCGTTATAAGAGTTTTTATTGTATATTTGTTCTATCACATTTTACAGAGAAAGGATTACGAAAATGAAAGAAAAAGTTGTATTAGCCTATTCTGGTGGTCTTGATACCACAGCCATTATTCCATGGTTAAAGGAAAATTATGATTATGAAGTTATTTGCTGCTGTATCGATTGTGGACAGGGCGAAGAATTAGATGGTCTTCAGGAAAGAGCCAAATTATCCGGTGCTTCCAAATTATATATTGAAGATATTGTAGATGAATTCTGTGATGACTATATTGTGCCTTGTGTACAGGCCAACGCCATTTATGAAAATAAATACCTTATGGGTACCGCTATGGCTCGTCCTGGCATTGCAAAAAAATTAGTAGAAATTGCCCGCAAGGAAGGGGCTGTTGCAATCTGTCACGGAGCAACCGGTAAGGGAAATGACCAGATTCGTTTTGAGCTTGGCATCAAATCTCTGGCTCCTGACATCAAAATCATTGCGCCATGGCGTAACGACAAGTGGAACATGGATTCCCGTGAAGCGGAAGTAGCGTACTGCAAGGCTCATGGCATCGATTTACCATTTTCCATGGATCAAAGCTACAGCCGTGACCGTAACCTGTGGCACATCAGCCACGAAGGACTGGAATTAGAAGATCCAGCCAATGAGCCAAACTATGAACATCTACTGGTATTAGGGGTATCTCCGGAGAAGGCTCCTGACGAAGGCGAATATGTAACCATGACATTTGAAAAGGGAATTCCTACTTCTGTCAATGGCAAATCCATGAAGGTATCTGATATTATCCGTGAGCTGAACCGCCTTGGGGGCAAGCACGGCGTTGGTATTGTAGATATTGTAGAAAACCGCGTAGTAGGTATGAAATCCCGTGGCGTTTACGAGACTCCAGGTGGAACCATTCTTATGGAGGCTCACAGCCAGTTAGAGGAATTAGTGTTAGATCGTGCAACCATGGAAATGAAGAAAGAAATGGGCAATAAGCTAGCTCAGGTAGTATACGAAGGCAAATGGTTCACACCATTGTGCGATGCTATCCAGGCATTTGTAACCTCTACCCAGGAATACGTAACGGGAGAAGTTAAATTCAAGCTTTACAAGGGAAATATTATAAAAGCCGGCACAACCTCTCCATACTCTCTCTACAGCGAATCCTTAGCAAGCTTCACTACCGGAGATTTATACGACCATCATGATGCAGAAGGCTTCATTACCTTATGGGGACTTCCACTGAAGGTTCGTGCAATGAAAATGCAGGAAGTAGAGAAGAATCAGAAAGGCAATTAATCCAATGAAATTAATCTCATGGAATGTAAACGGGCTTCGTGCCTGTGTAGGAAAAAACTTCATGGAATTCTTTCAGGACATTGACGCAGACATCTTCTGTGTTCAGGAAACCAAGCTGCAGGCAGGTCAAATTGACCTGCCTCTTTCTGGTTACCATCAATACTGGAATTATGCCGTGAAGAAAGGATACTCCGGTACTGCTATCTTTACCAAGGAGGAGCCATTATCTGTCACCTACGGAATTGGAATAACAGAGCATGACCAGGAAGGACGGGTTATCACCTTAGAATTCAATGACTTCTATATGATTACCTGCTATACTCCCAATTCCCAAAATGAACTGGCAAGGCTTCCTTATCGTATGCAGTGGGAAGAGGATTTTCTGGCTTATTTAAATAAGCTGAACCAGAAGAAGCCTCTGATTCTCTGTGGGGATTTAAATGTAGCTCACAAGGAAATTGATTTGAAGAATCCTAAGAGTAATACAAGAAATGCAGGATTTTCCATAGAAGAACGGGAGAAAATGACCCAGCTGTTAGAAAGTGGATATACAGATACCTTCCGCCACTTTTATCCAGAGGCAGAAGGCATCTATTCCTGGTGGTCCTATCGCTTCCAGGCAAGAAGCAAGAATGCTGGATGGCGTATTGATTATTTCATCACCAGCAGCCGCTTGGATGGTAAGCTGGTGGATGCCAAAATCCATACCGATATTCTTGGTTCTGACCATTGTCCGGTAGAGCTTACTATTGATCTGTAGGTTACTTTTTTATATTTTTCGGTATATCCGAGCCTGATACGGCTGCAGCATATTTGCTGTGGCCGTATTTTGTTGCTGTGCTTCTGACAGAGTATCCAGTATTAATTCCATATTCTCTCTATGGAATTTTGCTTTGCGAGGCTGATTGCCAAGATTACATTCCACAACCCACTGTTCCTGCTCCATAGTACGACTGTACACCCAGCAGTCCTTAGCCTGGTTCTGTAGTTCATATGCTCCATATACTAATGCCTCATGACCTCTTCGAAGTGCAATCAAGGTGCGGTAGAAGTCAATCATCTCCTGATGTTCCTGTAAATCCTTCCAGGGAACAGGTCTTCTGGCATGGTCTCTGGTACCGGAAATGATCTTCGCAAAAGCGTCCTCAGGTGACATGGTCTGTATCAACATTTGATACATGTTCTTACTCTCCACATCATCAATCTCATCCATGGACGTAAAATCGTAATTGGTCAGTCCCATCTCATCTCCCTGGAATACAAAAGGCGTTCCCCGAAGAGTAAACTGTATCACTGCAAGAAGCTTGGCAATCTCCACATCATACTGATGGCTGCTATCCACCTTAGATAACATTCTGGGATTATCATGGTTATTATAAAACAACGACATCCAGCATTGATTGCCATAGCCGGTCTCCCATTCATCATAATAATCTCTTAAATAATTCAAGTCATAACGGTAGTCATCAAATCGGGTATGTCCCGGTGTCTCCAGCTGGTCAAAGGAAAATACCATGTCCAGCTCCTTCCGCTCTTCCCCGGTAATCAACTGACACATTTTCATACCAAGACCAGGCGTCTCTCCTACTGAAAATGCCTGATGAGGCTCAAATGCTGCCATACGAAGCTCATGGAGATATTGATGGAGTTTAGGACCATAGAAATAATGCTCCACACCACAATAACCCATAAGGTCAGCAATGGACTGATCCCCATCCTGAAGGCTGCCCTTGGAAATGTAGTTAATCACATCCATACGGAAACCATCTACGCCCTTATCCAGCCACCAGTTCACCATATCTGCAATCTCATGACGTACCGCAGGGTTATCATGATTTAAATCCATCTGTTTCTTGGAGAATAGATGGAGTGCCCAGGTATCCTGCTTCTCATAATGATTCCAGGCACTTCCACTGAAGAAGGAGGTCCAGTTATTTGGTGGTTGACTTCCCCCATCACGGAAGAAATAGTAATCCCGATAAGGAGAGCTGGCATCTACCAAAGCCTGCTGAAACCAGGTATGCTCATCTGAGGTATGATTGACCACCAGATCCATAATCAGATGCATTCCCCTCTTATGTACTTCTCCCAGGAGCTTGTCAAAATCCTCCATGGATCCAAATTCTGTCATAATCTTATGGTAATCACGAATATCATAGCCATTGTCATCATTGGGAGAGTCATACACTGGAGACAGCCACAGAGCGTTCACTCCCAGGTCATGAAGATAGTCCAGCTTCTGAAGAATTCCCGGCAGATCTCCAATACCATCTCCATTAGAATCCATAAAGCTTCTGGGATAAATCTGGTAAAAGACCGCTTCCTTCCACCATTTATGACTAATCTCTCCGTCTGCAGGTCCTGGCAGCTCTGTTTCGCTATTTAACAGGGCAAGAAGGGCGTGGAAAAATTCTGGCTTCAGCTTCCCTGATGCAAGTCGTGACAGGGTCTGTAGAGACAAATTGCCAACAATTGGATTGGTAATCAGCCTCTCCCTTTGACCAAGCTGCTGCAATAAGAGATGCAGTACATCATGACCAATGGGTGTTGCATACACTTCCTTTACTTTACTTTTCATAGATAACATGGGACACCCCTCCTTTTACCTAGCAGTATATTATACTTATCCATTTCCAAATATGGTTGATTAGCCAATTAGCTTATCCATTTTCAAAATATGGTTAATCAGCCAGCCTGCCAGGAAATCGATAAGACCTTCCAGATATTCCTGCTGATTCTCGTCAATATCATCCAGCTCCTCAAAGCTGATATCTGCAATCTTATCTATAAAGGCATTGTGTGCTCTTCGCTGTGCATCTAAGCCCTGATAGTGGATAGATTCCATATAAGCCTCTTCATCATTAAAGTGCTCCTGGGTATACTGCTGCAATTCCTGGATGATTTCTACGATTCCATCATATTTATCCCAGACCATTTCATCATGAACCAGTTCGTTGGTTCTACCAATAATATCAAATAAATGGCGGTGCTCTTCATCCACCAGTGGAATTCCTGTAAGATATTCATCGGTAAAGGCAAAGGGATTCTCCTTCTCTTCTGACCTGGTCACATGTGACATCTTGCCAATCATCATGTCGCTGCTTAAAATATGTCGATACAGCCAACGGGTGAGAAATTCCAGGATTTCCACATAGGATTCCTGGGTAAAATGCTCCTGCCTCATCATTTTCTGCACCTTTTTGGTAAATGCAGTATGCTCTCTTCTCTGGCTGGAAAGCTCCGGGTCTTTGGTGGACTCCATATAAGCTTCCTCATGTGCAAAGTGTACGGCAGCATAGTCTACCAGCTTCTTTAACAGCTCCTGAGTAGCCTTATGAGCATTGGCTCCCTTGGTTTGCAATCCCTCCATTGCCTCATTAATTAATTGGAATAAATACTGATGTTCCTGGTCAATTTCCGGGATTCCAATATAGCAGTCTTCTGTAAATTGATACATATCTTCTCCTCCTTGTGTATCTATCATTGCTTGTTATCCTTCTTCAATAAATGTAGAATCAGCCATATGATCATAATGCCACACGCCGCTCCTGCACTGTCAATACATACATCACGGAACTGGCAGGCTCGTCCTGGGACAAAGCTTTGGTGAAATTCATCCGTAATGGCATAGATAACAGCGATAAGCCATGGTATGCCAATGCTTTGTATCCGCCGCAACATGCTGCCACGTTCCTTTGGGCTGGGTTCCTTTGGGATGGGTTTCTCAGTGCTTCGTATCCACTCTCTTACCCCAAGGAATGCGAAAATCCCCAGCATAAAGTACACCATGAAGTGTGCCACCTTGCGAATATAATGCATCAGGAAACTCATTACCCCTCCCGGAAGGAAGGTCTGGGTGTGGGTGATAATCCAATCTAATACAGAGCCGCTAACCTGAGATGACTGGTCTGCGTCCTGACTAGAGAAGATGAATATCATCCCCATTGTCATAATGGTAAGCACCAGATACAAATAGAATCTTTTCCGTAATTTCTTCGCCATGATTTTTCCTTATTATTCTGTCCTTTTTGTACTGTCATTTTATACTTTTTATTCTACATGATTTGAAATTTTATAACAAGCTCTAGCTTCTGTTTGGGGGTATTCTTGCTTTATTCTTTCGTCCGCCCCAGAGCTTATAGTTTCTTGATTTTTTCATTAGCTCCAAAGCTTACGCTTCTTGAAGATTTTCTCACATTAGTTTGACGTCATATACTTGGACACGGATGCCGTTGGGGGATATTCACCTATATCCACATCATTTCCTCCAAAATCGCTATATGCTCATGCATATCCGCATCCTGCCAGCTTCAGTTTGGAGGATTTCTCGCTTTATTCTTCCGTCCACCCCAGGATTCTTAAGCTTCTTGGGGGTATGCCTATGTATCCATGGTATATCCCCCAAAGCGTGGTGTGCTGCAGGCATATCTGTCTCTTTCTAGCTTCTGTTTGGGGGTATTCTTGCTTTATGCTTCCGTCCGCCCCAAGATGCTTTAGCTTCTTAGAGAATTTCTCACTTTAATCTGTCGTCAGCAGCATGGCACTTAAGTTTCTTAGGGGTATGCCTATGTATCTATGGTATGTCCTCCAAATCGTGGTGTTATCCTTCAATGCAAAAGCATAAGCTGGACCACAACCCATACTATAAAATAAAGCCCAACCAAACCATACTCCATAATATAAAATAGGTCTGGACCACGCCCTGCAACATAAAATAGAGCCCTGCAAAATGCAGGACTCTATTTCATATTACTCAAGTTAATTATCTTTTATTTTCTTCTTTTTCTTACTATAAAAATGGTTCCAATAGCAACTACTGCAATCACAATAAGTATCATAATATATCTTGTCATGTTATTTGATGCTGAAACTGTTTCAGTATCACTGCTTCCTGTAGCACTATCTGAAAGAATTGCCTTTGAATCATCCGTATCCTTCATAACAATAGCATAATCAGATGCATGACTAAAGGTAAGGTCAACATTTCCATCTTCATCAATTAATCCAGAATCAATAAATACCATCTTGCCAGCACTATCATACCAGTATAAATTGCCAAATTTGTCCTTGTACTCAGAACCAAGGTTAAAGGATAAGGTTGCTGCAAATCCAAAGTCGCCCTCATGTGTCAGTGAAATCTCCTGCACTGGGTTACCTCCTGCCAGTTTCTCCACTGCCTTGGATGGAATGATTTCTGTGTTGAAATTAACCTCCAGGTTAATATCAGCCAAGTCAGATGCCTTAATCTTAGATGCATCAATTGTCCAGCTATATCCCTTCATCTCAAGAACCACACTTACACCTGTCTCCTGAGCTTTCTTCAGAATATCTTTGCTGATTACGGTAGCATCATCCATCTGAACCTTAACAGCCTCTCCCTTCTTAGCAGTCTCCAGTTCGGTTACAACCTCCGCAACCTTCTCTTCCTTCATAGGAATAACTTCCTTCACTGGCTGATTAACAACTGTAGTATTCTGTGAAGTCTGTGGAACAGCATTTCCGCTAGTCACTGCTGGAACAACCTTAGTAGGAGTTGCTGGTACCGGTTTCTGAACCATAGGAATTTCAGTCACATCTGCCTTTGCATCACAACGACTACAATGATGACTCTTGGATCCAACCGCTTCTGTGGAGGCTGCAACATCTTCTGTCCACTGACTGCTAAAATCATGTCCTAATACTTCTCCATAAATATAGGTTTTATCACTCTTCTCTCCACAAGAGCAAGCATAATAGAATTCTGCCGGCTCTGTACAGGTTGGAGCTTTCGCAAGATATTTCTCACTGATAATCTGTACATTAAAATCATGCACATGAACAACCTTCTCAGGATTTACAATTACTGTTGTAGAAGAGATATTGCCAGCTTTATCTGTAGCTTTTACTACCTGCTTTGTCCCCTCCTTCACTGTAAGTGTATATACGCCATTACTTGCCTTAACTTCCTTGCCATCTACTGTTACTTCCTTCAGATTGGCATCTGTCACTGAGAACTTCGTTGTTCCTTCATAGGTCTTGTTATTATCCAGTCCAATGGCTGGTGCGGTCTTATCAATGGTGAAGCCATGAGAGGAAATACAAGTTGCATGTCCGGCAAAATCACGAATCATCATATATATAACATTCTGACCTTCAGCATCTACAACGATCTTATTAGATGCATCAACTGGTTGCATTTTATCATTATAAAACAGTTCATCTAAATTATCTTTCGACAATTGGCTGTCAGAAACATAATAATATACCGTTGTTTCATGACTATCTTCATCATCACTTGTAATATTTGCCACAATTTTATTATTTGAATAGATATCAAATGAATTATCAGAGATTAAATCACTGCTCTTTTCATCTCCGATAGAAATCGTTCCTGTTGGATATGTATAATCCCGACTTGGGCTATATCCTGGGCTGAAATTATATCTTTTTCCAGTATAATCACCATAACCTGTGATATTCATAAAACCATTTACAACCACATTATCAGCATCACTGATGCTGCCACTACTAAATGAACCATCAATATACCCCATATAACTTGTCCATTTAATATTCTTATAATCCTTTATCTCCGTTGGTAGAGAAATTGTATCCCCATTTGGCACAATCATAGACTCTGACCGACTATAATAACGACCAAACTCCGACTTCTCTGTTACGCTAAGTTGAACTCTGTAATTGCTGTATTGTGCCTGAACACTAATTGTAGAATATGGTTCGGTTACTTTCTCATTCGCATTGTAGGTGACAGCTCCACCTAAATAAAATGGTGAGTTAATTACTTTCGGATTTGTCCATCCAATAAAGCCTAATGCTTCCTCATGTTTATAATTCTTCCCAAATTCATCATTGGCTAGTATTTCTCCATAGGTAGTATCCTCATCTACTGCGATATAGGTAGTAGAATAACCTGAAATAGCTGGACCGGATCCATTATAAGAAATTCCAACGATTGGCTTATTGTAGGTTGCTATTAACTGAAGGGAATTAATATCAGCTAACTTTTTACTACGAAATTCATTCTCTGAATAAATAGTATTAGCATAGCTCCATTTTACAAATTCAAAATCAGATATTTTCTCTGGTTTATCAATATTTTGGTCCACATATTCGCCAACTGTCATTCCTTTTTTTACAACGATTACATTTTCATTAAATCCATTGTACGAATAATCTGTATTCCAATTTTTAAATGTTTTACTACTCTCCGGGTAGGTTATCTCTTGAAAATATGATTTTTGCATATTGAAAGAAACATAATCACATTCCTGGTAATTAGCCTTGGCATATATTACTTTGCTTTGAGCATTATAATCAAATATAATGGTGTCATCTAAATCTACATCCCGGTTGTAAATCGAATCATGTATTCCCATCAGTGTATAGCCACATTCCTCCAGATCCACATTTACTTTATTCTCTTCTAAAATATCTTTATAAGAATAGGAACGATTTGGCACATGATCCTTACTAACAACAACAGTTTTTTTATTCTTATCTTTATCCAGATAGGTCAGGTTTAACGAAACACTTCCTGTCATAACTTCAAAAGTATTTTTCTGTCTTACATTGAAATATTCATCTTTTAAACCAGTGCTAGAAAGATTGACATCCAACTGTTGATCATCTCTAAATTGTATTTTGGAAATTCTCCATTCGCAAGGATAGAATTTATCTGTTATTTCCAAGGTATATTCATATCCATTTGTTTTGGAATTATATACCAATGGAGCATTTACACTAGTAGTATCAAAAGTATTGGAAACTCCATATCCCTGCAAAGTAATAGAACCTGAAATATTCTCATTAGAATCAAAGGGAGAAGTAATCTGATAAGTCACTTTATCTCCTGCGGTAATATCTCTATCTGTATAATTTGATTTTCTATTGAAGCTTTGTTTAACGGTGATTGGCTTGTAATTTTCATTTTTTATAAGCAATAATCCTGAGGATGAGGTTCCCATTGTACAATACAGGTAAGATACATCCCCCTGACCATTGTACACATTAAATGAATAGTAATCTAAATACCATTGTCCTGGCACCATAGCTTGATTTACAATAAAATTACCAGTAAAGCACATTTCCTTTTCGTCGTATTGCAGTGTTACAGACTTACGTCCTAAGTCATCTCCAGCATCTGATATGGAACAGCTTAAGACTGCATCAATTGTTGCACTAGAGGAAAAATGGTAATCCTTATCTGGATAAACAGAGATTTTCACTTGCTCTCCAGGCTGAACAGACGATTTGTCAACGATAACTTTTTGAACTAACCCAAATGATGGCATACCAGTACCTGGATTGGGATTAACATAAGGATCCACAATCGTACAAGTATCTCCACATGTGAAATTTGTTGATTGATTGCCATATTCATCTGTTACATTCACGAAAGTAACATCAAGTGAACTCGAACTATGATAAGAAGAAATTTTATAAGTTCCTTTATAAATTGACGCACCCTTCTCATTCTTAGAATCAAATGTCAAATTAATGCTTCCGCTATTAAAGCCTACCGAAACACTTTCAACTTCACTTTCGGCATCATAACACTGAACCATTACATCTACACTGTCTCCTAAATGTAACTGGTCTGAGGCAGTCAGTGCCTCTCCGTTTTTTGTCATGGATACTTTTTCGACAACTGGCGGTGTAACATCATAATTACTGCCAGCTGCATTGACTGCTTTCATACCAAAAAGTGTGGTAAAACACAAGGTAAAAAGCAACAGAAATGAAAGAACTCTTTTAGACAGAGTTCCCCTGTGATTTTTTTTCATATCTCATCCTCCCAAATATGTAATTAATAACTACCAGTCCATTATAGCGATACTTTTGTATCATTTCAATAGACTTTTTTGGATTTTTATATACATTTTGTCGACAAGATATGATTATTTAACAAATAGGTGATTTCATCTGGCTTTATCCTGACTCTTTATAGAAAATATTAACAATCATCTGTTGAAAAGATGGAGTATCAATATAATATTGCTCATAATTTCCCTGCTTTGTAATTGTGACATCAATCACATGTATATTATCATCTGACAATGGACATTGCATAATCTGAACGGCTAAATAAAACATTTCCGGCAGGGTCAGGTTGGTTGTCATATTATCTCGAAGAATCTTAAGCAGTTGGATTGGAAGAAGCCAGTTTCTCTTGCATGCCTCCGTTGCTGCTTCCTTATATGCTTTCATATAAATGTGATGTCGATTATTCCGTGCATAGCTACTAGCAGGAACAGTGATATCTCTACAATGCACGTAATCTGTAGCCATATCTCCCATAAGACGCAAGGTCACCCCTTTTTCAAATGCTGGATTCAATGCTGTATAATCATCATCCATGGTAACGACCACTCCTTGTACTGCATCGTTCAGCTTCGGTAGTGCCAACATATTAATTGCACCATAACCTTGGATTGGCTGATTGTAAAACATGGATGAAATAACATTTTCAACTAGTTCACAGCTTTGTGTCCCTCCATCCCCATACGCGTACTGCAATGTCAGTTGCATTGGCTGTGTTTCACCTGTGGAAGGATTGACCACTACGTCTACCATAATATCCCTTGGAATAGAAATTAGCTCCAAATGATGCTTTCGGGGATCAAGCACTGCCATAATAACCGCATCGGATTGTCCACTTCTTGTGCTATTGTCGTCAATGTCATCCTGTCGAATATCCACTCCTAACCCAAGAAGCGTAATCAATCCTTCTTTGCGTTGATAGGAGTGATTATCGTAAGAAATATTGTCCGACAATGTCTCACCTTCAGATGATGCATAGGATGAATGCATAACTTGATAACGTCCCACTGCATACATACTTGCACACACAATAATCCCTGATGCTAAAATAACAAGCAAAATAATTCCAGTCCATTTGAAAAACTTTTTCATAACAATCCCCTTCGAACTAATTTTTTCCAGTTCTTAATTTCTTCTATTCTACATGATTTGAAATTTTATAACAAGCATTTATCATTGCGGTTGGGTTGGTTGGAAATGTTATTACGGTCTGTCTCGTTGGTATATTATTACGATTCGCTTCGTTGGTATCGTATTACGGTCCGCTTCGTTGGTATATTATTACGATCCGCCTCGTTGCTATATTATTACGCCCCGCTTCGCTTGGTCCGTTGGGGGTATTTCTCCGAATCCACTGCATTTCCTCCAAAATCGATATATGCTCATGCATATCCGCATCCTGCCAGCTTCAGTTTGGAGGATTTCTCGCTTTATTCTTCCGTCCACCCCAGGATTCTTAAGCTTCTTGGGGGGCTGCCTATGTATCCATGGTATGTCCTCCAAAGCGTGGTGTATTGCAGGTATATCTGTCTCTTTCTAACTTCTGTTTGGGGGTATTTTTGCTTTATGCTTTCGTCTGCCCCAAGATACTTTAGCTTCTTAGAGAATTTCTCACTTTAGTCTGTCGTCAGCAGCGGGGCACTTAAGTTTCTTAGGGGTATGCCTATGTATCCATGGTATGTCCTCCAAATCGTGGTGTTATCCTTCAATGCAAAAGCTAAGCTGGACCACACCCCATACTATGAAATAAAGCTCAACCAAACCATGCCCCATAATATAAAATAGGTCTAAGCCACGCCCCGTAACATAAAATGAAGCCCTGCAAAATGCAGGACTCCATTTCTATTCACATATCTATTTCACAAAAATACTATAGTTATTCTCATTAATCTCATACATACCTGTATCAATGTAATCCTTAACCTGAACATTGTTCATTAAGTCGTTGAGACGCTGGACTGCCACTTCACCCCAGACTACATTTCGCTGTACAATCTGGCTGGTTACAATACCTTCGGATATAGCACGAGATACCTTGCTGCTGGCACTTAATACTACCAGCTTCTGCTTTAATCCCAGGGCATGCCATACATCAATTGCCAGCTCTGCCGCATCTCCATTTACTAAATATAATAAATCAAAGTCAGGATATTTGCGAACCATCTGTTCAATTAATGCTTTTGTCTTTGCTGGATCCGTGTCTACCTGCTCTTCCTTATGTAAGATTTCCATTTGCGGATATCTTGCGATTTCTCCGGCAAAGCCCTTGTATCGCTTCTGTACTGTTTCGATCTGGGAAGCGCATAGTAACACCAGAATTTTTCCTTTTTGCTTTAAGGCTTTCACTGCCGCTTTTCCGGCTTGAACACCACCAGCTAGACTATCTGAGGTGATAAACAGGTTTCGTTTACTTCCTGGGATATCTCCATCAATACAGGCAACCTTCATACCCTTATTCACAGCTTCATCTACCAGTGGTTTCAGTTTGGCAGCATCACTGGGAACAAGTGCAATTCCGTCCACGCCTTCATCAATAAATTCCTGCACAATATCCATCTGTTCCTTGGCATTAAATGATTTCGGTGTTTTGCAGACAACATCAATATCCAATTTCATACCGGTATTGGTTGCAGCTTCTTCAATCTGCTGATAAAATTCCTGTTGTTCCAGGCAGGTGATTCCAATTTTTCTTCTTTTTTTCTCAGTTCGATTTACCTTTACAACAGATAATCCCTGTGCCATAGAAGCCATACTAGATTTAAGTTCCTTTAATAAACCAGTAATAAACTCTTCTCTACTACCCTGTTCAATGGTTGCACTGGCCAGTTCTTCGCTGGTCGCAGCACTGCCCTCTGTTAGTCTAGCGATATCTTCGATTTCACGAATTAATCCTGCATTATCCTGAGACAAGCTTCCTACGCTATCCCCCAGTCGTCGCTGTGAGTCCGCCAATTCATGAACGCCGTCCTTCATAGAGCCAATAATCTCACCAACATTTTCAATGG